>NZ_CAJCKG010000009.1:0-109628 GCF_903970945.1 Curtobacterium sp. ME26 | reverse complement strand
CACCACCGTGAGCGCGATCCGAAATCGGGACGCGGCGGCCGGGCGTGCCGCGGCGTCAGACCGCTCGACGTCGACGCATGACCGCGTCGAGGTCGGTCTGCCGGTAGTCGTCGTCGCCGATGACGCCCATGCCGGCCCAGCGGCTCGGCGTCGCGGGCTGCTCGGGCTCGGGCGCCGCAGCAGCCGGAGCGGTTGCTGCGGCCGGCGAGGCCGGAGCGGTGGACGCGTCGGCGGACGCGGGTGCACGGAGCCCGAGCCGTTCCGCCAGGCGCCCCTGGTCGTGCGAGGACAGCGAGGCCGCGGCCTCCTCGACGTCGGCACGCAGGCGGGACACCCGCGCGAGCGACGGGTCCTGCTCCCCCGCGCGGATCGCCGCCGCCTCGGCGTCTGCCTCGGCCTTCGCCGCGGCGACGCGCTCGCGCAGCCGGGCGGCGAGCTCCGCCGACGACTCCGGCGTGGGCGCCGGCGCCGACGGCCGCTGCACGTAGAGCGGCTTCGGCACACCGGCCGGGGTCCAGCTGCGGTCACGGGCGGGTCCGGCGGGCTGCTCGGTGGACAGCGGCGGCGCCGGGTCCGTCCAGGTGGCGGCCGGACGGGAGGCACGGGTCGCCTCCGCAGCCCCGGCCGCGGCACGCGCCTTCCGCGCCTGCGCCACCTGGTGCAGCTGTGCGAGGACCGCTGCGGACCCGCCCGCGGCGACGAGCCCCGCGACGGCGACGAGCCACGCTCCGGGTGCCGCGACGAGGACGACGAGCGCGACGACGATCCCGAGCGTGCCGAACAGGGTCGCACCGAGCCGGGACCGACGCATGCGCATCGCGGTGAGCGCGGGGACGGACGAGACACGCTCGAGGGTCGGCTGCTGCTCGGCCAGACGCCGGGTGATCTCCCGCTGCCGCGCCGCCTCGTGGGCGCGGACGATCGCGGTGCGCTTGGCCTCCTCGGACCGGGCGACGCGCTGCGCCTCCGCGAGGGACCGTGCGTTCATCTCGACCCGGACCTCGTCGGGGAGCTCGGCGGTCTGGGCGAGGATGCGCAGGGTCTGCTGCAGCCGGATCGCGTTCCGCTCGGTGGCGAGGTACTGGCGACGAGCCGCCCAGGACGGCATGAGGTAGACGACCCAGAGCACGGCCGCGATGAGCAGGACGATGCCGCCGCCCCAGGAGCCGATACCTGCCATGGGGACACGGTAGGGGTGCGGGTTCCCCCGGCCGCTGATTGCCGGACGCGTGTTGCGCGAGTCGCGACGGAATCCGTCGGAGGAGGCGGTACCTCCCGTCCGTCAGCGGCGGTGCGTCAGATCCGGGGGCGCGTGTCGAGCGGGACCGCCGCCTCGTCGCGCGCGGCGAGCGGGACGCTGCCGACGCCGGACGGCACCCGGCCGGCGACCCAGCGGTCGAGGACGCCCTCGCGGACCTCCTCGGCCACGAGCGCGAAGCAGAAGTGGTCGCGCCAGTCGCCGTTGATGTGGATGTAGCGGCGGCGCAGGCCCTCGAACCGGAAGCCGAGCTTCTCGACGACGCGGAGGCTCGGGGCGTTCTCCGGTCGGATGCAGATCTCGACGCGGTGGATGCCGACGACGCGGAAGCAGTGGTCGACCGCCATCGCGACGGCGATCGGGGTGACGTTGTGCCCGGCGGCGTCCTCGACGACCCAGTAGCCGATCGACGCGCTGCCGAGGGACCCGTAGGTGATCCCGGAGACGTTGAGCTGCCCGACGAAGCGGCCGTCGAGCTCCATCGCGAACGGGAGCCCGAGCCCCGCCCGGGCGTTCGCCTGGAGCGCCCGGATGCTGCCGCGGACGTCGGTGGAGACGTGCCCGGAGGGGTTCGTCGCCTCCCACGTCCGGAGCCACGACCGGTTGGTGGCGAGCGCGACGTCGAGGTCGCGGGTGTCACGGAGCCGGAGGGGCCGGATGGTGACCCGCCCGTGGGACAGGGTCGGGATCGTCGTCATCGCTGTGGTTCCTCCGGTGCCCGGTGGTCGACCGGGTGGATGCACGAACGGGCCCGGGGGCGACCCCGGACCCGTTCGTGACGGGGTGGCTACTCTCCCGCGTTGAAGTCCTTCAGCCAGGCCTTGAGGTCCGGGCCGAGGTCGTCGCGGTCCGAGGCGAGCTGCACGATCGCCTTGATGTAGTCCAGCTTGTCACCCGTGTCGTACCGGCGTCCACGGAACACGACGCCGTACACGCCGCCGGTCCACTCCTCGGCGCCCGCCATCTTCATGAGCGCGTCGGTCAGCTGGATCTCGCCGCCCTTGCCCGGCTCCTGCTTCTCGAGGACGTCGAAGACCTCGGGGCGGATGACGTAGCGGCCGATGATGGCGAGGTTCGAGGGGGCTTCGCCCTGCGGGGGCTTCTCGACCAGGCCGGTGATCTTCACGACGTCGTCGGTGTCGGTCTCCTCGACCGTGGCGATGCCGTACATGTGGGTCTGCGACTCGGGGACCTCGAGGAGCGCGACGATCGTCGCGTTCTTCTGGCCCTGCACCTCGATCATGCGCTTGAGCAGCGGGTCGCGGGCGTCGATGATGTCGTCGCCGAGCAGGACGGCGAACGGCTCGCGCCCGACGTGCATCTTGGCGCGGAGCACCGCGTGGCCGAGGCCGAGCGGGTCGCCCTGGCGGACGTAGTGCATGTCGGCGAGGTCGGTCGACTGGTTGACCTTCTGGAGCTTCTCGTGGTCGCCCTTCTTCTTGAGGGTCTCCTCGAGCTCGGCCACGTGGTCGAAGTGGTTCTCGAGCGCGTTCTTGTTGCGTCCGGTGATCATCAGCACGTCGGTGAGACCGGCGCCGACGGCCTCCTCGACCACGTACTGGATCGCCGGCTTGTCGACGACCGGGAGCATCTCCTTCGGCATCGCCTTGGTCGCGGGGAGGAAGCGCGTGCCCAGGCCTGCGGCCGGGATCACCGCCTTCGAAATCTGGAAGCCCATGCGGATGAACGTACCGGACGACCACTGAGCCGTGGCATGGGCCTTTCGGGGGACACGGCAAGCCGCGTCCTGCGGCGGGAAGCCGCAAACCCGGTCTCGGTAGACTCCCCGCCATGACCGCCGATCTCGGGAACGAGAAGCGCGCCCTGCGAGCCGAGCTCCGGCAGCGGCGGCGCACCCGGACCACGACCGAGCGCGACACGGACACCGTGGGGCTGACCGCCACGCTGCAGCGCTTCGTGGAGGAGCGGCAGGTCCGCTCGCTCGCGCTCTACCTGTCCGCCCCCGACGAGCCCGACGTGCGTCCCTTCCTCGTGTGGGCGCACGAGCACGGCGTCCGGGTGCTGCTGCCGATCACCCGCGAGGACGGCCTGCTCGACTGGGCGGTCGGCGACGGCTCGACCGAGCAGCAGGGCCTGCACGGCATGCCCGAGGTGGTCGGCGAGCTGCTCTCCCCGCTCGCGCTCGGCGACGTCGACGCCATCCTCGCGCCGGCGGCCGCGGTCGGGCACGACGGTTGCCGGATGGGCTGGGGACGGGGTTACTACGACAAGACCCTCGGGTCGATGGCGAACCGCCCGCCCGTCTATGCTGTGATCTTCGACGCGGAGTACCTCGACGAGGTCCCGCGCGAGGCCCACGACGAACCCGTCGACGGCATCATCACGCCGTCGCGCATCATCACCTTCCGGAGCTAGGGTGCCCACCTACTCGTACCGCTGCACCGAGTGCGACAACGCCTTCGACGTCAAGCAGTCGTTCTCCGACGCCACCCTGACCGAGTGCCCCGTGTGCGGCGGCGCCCTGCGCAAGGTGTTCTCGCCGGTGGGCGTCACCTTCAACGGCGGCGGGTTCTACCGCACCGACTCGCGGTCGACGCCGAAGGCCGAGGGGTCGTCGTCGGCGTCCGGCACGTCGTCGACGAGCGAGCCGAAGAAGAGCGAACCGAAGAAGACCGAGTCGAAGCCGGCCGCTCCCAGCGCTTCCTGACGGACGCTCGCCACCGTCGGTACGGTGGGGTCTCCTCGACACGGAAGGAGGCCCGCGTGAAGGGCTTCAAGGAGTTCCTGCTCCGCGGGAACGTCATCGACCTGGCCGTCGCGGTCGTCATCGGTGCCGCGTTCACCGCCATCGTCACGACGATCGTCAACGCGCTCATCAACCCGCTCATCGGCGCGGTCTTCAACGCGTCCTCGCTGGACGAAGCGCTCAAGGTCGACATCCCGACGGTGAGCGGCGGCAAGCCCGCGACCCTCTACTTCGGCGCGATCATCGGCGCCGCGCTGAACTTCGTGATCGTCGCCGCGGTGGTGTACTTCGCCCTGGTCGTCCCGGTCAACCGGCTCAAGAAGATCGCCTTCGAGCGGGTCAAGAACGACGAGCAGCAGACGCCGCAGGACGTCCCGCCGACCGACGTCGAGGTGCTGCTCGAGATCCGCGACCTGCTCCGGACGCAGAACGGCGTCGCGGCGGACACCGGCGGCGGCGCGCACGTGGCCCCGTCGACCGCGCCCGAGGGTCCGGGCATCGGCGGCTCGACGAAGCTCTAGTCGCGTCGAACCACGGAACCGACGTCGAACCACGCTGCAGGGCGGGTTCGACGTCGGTTCCGTGGTTCCACGAAGACGGAGGCGGGGCGAAGGCCGGCCGGCGGCTCAGGCCGTGCGGGACACCGTGCGGCGCTTCGCGGCGAGGGCCGCGGCGTACTGGGCACCCGCGATGACGTGGCCGATCGTGCCGAGCCAGACGAACACGAGCGCGAGCACGCGGATCCAGTCGTACTGCGACGCCCACGACGTCGAGGAGAACAGCAGGAGCGGCAGCCCGACGAAGAGCAGCGCGGACCGGATCTTGCCCGTCCACGTGACGTCGAGGTCGGGGTTGCCGCGGAACCACAGCCACGAGAGCACGACGAGCACCAGGTCCACGAGCACGATGATCGCCACGCTCGGCCACGGCAGCAGGCCGACGAGCACGAGCGAGAGCACGATCGCGATGATCGCGAGCCGGTCGGCGATCGGGTCGAGGGCCTTGCCGAGCTCCGACCCCTGGTCGAACTTCCGGGCGATGAACCCGTCGGCCCAGTCGCTGACGCCGAGCACGACGAGCGTGACGAGCGCCCACCCCGGGTGACCGGCGACGACGAACCCGATGAACACGGGGATGAGCACGAAGCGCACGAGCGTGATCAGGTTCGGCCACGTCTGCCAGTCGGGTCGCTGTCGCGCGGTGTCAGTCATCGCCCCCAGGCTACCCGTCACCAGTGCGGGGGCACGTCCCCCCGGAGTCGGGCGTCGTTCTCGCCCTCGCGGTGGCGGGCCGGTTCCGGCGGCGCGGCCGGGTCGTAGCCCGGCACCGGGCGGGTGGTGACGCGCCTGCCGGGGCGGGAGGCGCCTCCCGGCCGTGCCGCCGTGTCGTCTGCAGGACGGACGCCGTCATCCGCAGCGGGGACGCCGTCGGCCGCGGGGCGGACGGGAGGCGCGGCCTCCGCCGCGTCGTCGGCCCGCGTCCACGTGCCCACCAGCTGGTCGGTCTCCGACGTCACCGGCCCGGCGGCGCGGGACGCACGCCGGGACCGGGTCATGGGCGAGCGGGGCCCGGAGCGGGCACGCTGGGATGCATCTCCGGCCTGCTCACCGGCGAGCGGGGATCGGTGGGATGGAGATCTCCTGCGTCGCACCGCGGTCGACACCGAGGACCGACGCGACCGTGTCCGCGACGCGGTCCGGGTCGGAGAACAGCTGGAAGGCGTGCACGCGCACGTAGTGCCACCCGAGTCGGCGGAGCACCTCGGGCCGGAGCCGCAGCGTCTCGCGCAGGGAACCACGGACCAGCGAGGCGTCCGTCTCGATCGTCACGCAGACACCGCCGTGCGCGGCCACCAGGCCGAGCTTGCCGCGGTGGCCGAGCGCGACCGGGATGCCGCGCATCTCGAGCCGGCGGGCCAGGTCGACGAGCAGCGGGTCGGAGTCGTCCGGCACGTACTCGGCCGCCGTGCGGGCGCGGACCTCGGCGAGGATCTCCGCCAGCGCGACGGTGCCGTGGCCCATGCGCTCGGCCTCGATGTCCGAGGGCTGGAAGCAGGTGACGATGATCATCGAGCGGCGCGCCCGGGTCATCGCGACCGCCAGCAGGCGCTCCCCGCCCGGCTTGCCGAGCGGACCGAAGTCGCGGAGCACCCGACCGTGCGGTGTCCGGCCGTAGCCGATCGAGAACACGACCCGGTCGCGGCTCTGGGCCACGGACTGCTCGAGCGTCGCGACGATGAACGGCTCGGCGCGGTCGCCGATGACGAACTCGGTCAGGTCCTTGTGCCCCTGCGCCGCGGTGAGCACGGCCTGCTCGACGCGCACGGCGTGCTTCGCCGAGGCGGTGATCACCATGAGCGACTCGGTCGGCCGGGTGCGGGCGTGGTCGAGCACGAGCCGGACGACGCGGTCGACCTCGGCGTCGACGCTCTCCACGGCACCGGACTCGGGGTCCGGCACGGCCTTGCCGTCGCTGACGTAGTCGATCGCGATCGAGCCGTGCCCGAGGAACGACCCGGCCCACGGCAGCGACTCGATGCGGCCGCCGTAGAAGCGGCGGTTCACGAGCTCGGCGAGGTCCTCGCCGCCGGCGCGGTACGAGCGGGTGAGCGACAGCGTCGGCAGGAGCGTCGACAGCTTCGCGAGCGCGGAGTCGGCGTGCAGGGCGTCGAGCGTGCCCTCGTCGACCTGCAGGGCACGGCGGTCGGGGTCGACGGCGATGCCGAACGGCGACGGGGTCTGCGTGACCGGGTCGCCGAAGACGACGGTCTGCCGCGCACGACGGACGGCGCCGACGGTCTCGGCGATCGTGACCGCACCGGCGTCGACGAGGATCACCGTGTCGAACGGCATCGTGTCGGCGATGTCGGGCACCTCGTACGGGCTCGCGAGCCAGACTGGCGCGATCGAACGGGACAGGTGCGGCGCGGAGTCCTGCAGCAGGCGCGAGGTGATCGCGCCCTCCTTGAGCTGCGTCTTCAACGCGGTCGCCTCGTCCGGCCAGTCGACGAGGCCGACCTTCCAGTTCTCGGCGAGCTGCCACGCCAGGCCCTGCGAGACCCCGGCCGCGTGCGCGTCGTCCACCAGGCGGAAGTCGGCCTCCACCCGGTCGAGCATGTCGGTGTTGCCGCCGAGCAGTGCCCGGTCGGACTCGAGCATCGTCTCGAGCGCGGACTGCCACCAGGCGAGCTCGAGCTCGGCCGGCACCTGCAGGTCCGGCACGTGCCGGTTCGCCAGGTCGGTGATGAGCGGCTCGAGCTGCAGGTCGCGGAGGGTCTGCATGAGCTCGGTGCGCTCCTGCAGGTTGTGCAGGACGTCGGACTCGGCGGCGAGCTCGGCGATGGTCGGCACGAGCTCGTCGATCGGCAGGTTCGCGAGCTGCCGGTCACGGTCGGTGCGGCCGAGGGGCTCGTCGAGCCGCGCGAGGTCCTGCACGACGTTCGAGAAGAGCACCTGCACGTCGCCGATGCCCGTGGGCACCTCGGGGTTCACGCCCGCGGCGACGTACCGCTGCCAGAGCACGCGCTGCTGCTGCACGCGGGTCAGGGCCTCGTGGAGGTCGGACACGTGCACGCCGGGGCGGACGTACTCGCGTGCCAGCTTCTTCAGGCGACGACGGTTCGTCGACGACATCGGAGCGCCCTCGCCCCGCGGTGCGGTGGCGGCGACGAGCTCGGAGACCGACCGGTCGAACACGACGGGCAGGAAGCGGTCGAGGGTGTCGCGGATCTCGGTGAGCAGGCGGAGGTAGATGCCGAGCTCGTTGATCGTCGTGAACTGCCGCATCCGGGTCGTCGCGACGAGGTCGTGCGCGCGGCGGAGCAGCGTCGGCAGGCCCTCGGTGTCGAGGTCCTGCGCCGTGCGGTGGGCGCGCTGCGCGCCGTCGCTCGAGCCGAACTTCGCGCCGTACCAGGGCGAGTCGTCGGGGCCGTAGCGGAACTCGCCGAGGTTCGCGGCGCTGACCATCGTCTCGGCGACGCGCGAACGCCCCTCGACCATGCTCGTCACCGAGCGCTTCGACAGGCGCGCTGTGGTGGACGGCGGCACCGGCAGGAGCGACAGGCGGGACAGCTCGACGAGGCAGTCGAGCACCGAGACGCCGAAGTCCGGGTCGACCCGGGTGAGCGAGCCGCGGTAGTCGGTGAGGACCTTGCGGAGACGGACCAGGGCGTCGTCGACCTCGCGGAGGTTCGGACGCTGCGACTTCTCGTTGCGGGCGATGGCCCGGACGACGTCCCGGCGCAGCGTGGCCGGGGTGACCGCGACGCCGGGCAGCTGGACCTCGGCGAACCGGGCCGCGATCCCGCGGAGCGTCGCCCGGCGTGGGCTGACCACGAGGACGCGCTTGTTCGCCGCCACGAGGCCGCCGAGCGCGTTCACGATGGTCTGCGTCCCGCCGGTGCCCGGCAGCGTCTTCACGACGATCGAGTTGCCGGCCGTGATCTGCGCGATCACGTTCTCCTGCTCGTCGTCGGCGTCGAGGAGCAGCGTGTCCGTCTCCGGGCTGCGCTCGTCCGACGGGGTCTGCTCGACCGGGTGGTAGGACTGCTCGACCTGCCACTTCGCGCTCGGGTTGCCGGCGAGGGCGTCGAGCACGGGGTGCGACAGGTCGCCGGTGTCCTCGACCATGCCGCTGGCGACCTCGGCGAAGGTCGACACGACCAGGCGCGCGTGCACCGAGAAGCCGGGGATGTGTGCGGTCAGGCCACGGAGCCGGTCGATCACCGGGTTCGGCGTGAACGAGCCGTCCTGCTGCGCGAGCGCGACGAAGGACTGCGCGTCGAGGATGACGCCGTGCTGCTCGTGCAGCGCGTCCGCGAGGCCGGGGTTGAGGACGGGCTCGCCGAGCAGGCGCACCTCGAAGTCGCGGCCGTGGCGACGGATCGCGAGCGGGCGCAGGAGCACCGGTCCGCGGAAGTGCTCGTCGCCGTGCTGCCAGTCCGCCATGCCGATGCCGAGCTTGACGGCGTCGATGCCGCGCACGGTCGCGAGCTCGGTGCCCTTCGCCTCGACACGGGCGGCGGCGATGCGGGCGGCGCGCAGCGCCACCTCGTCGCGGATGAGGCTCGACAGCAGCGTCGTCTTGCCCGTGATGAACTGTGCGAGTCCGCCCGGGTGCGTCGTGGACAGCTCGATCCGGGCGCGCGGGTGGTCGCTGAAGTGGGTGAGCGGGCTCGTGCCACCGACACCGGTCAGCTGCGTCCGCCACGCGTCCCACGTCGGTTCGGCGGCGTTGCCGGCCTGGAGGCGCGGGTCACCCAGGCTGATCGCCTGCGGGCTCGTGAGCTGCAGCTCGGGACGCAGGGTGCGGTCCGGCTCGTCCGTCACGACGGTCTCCTGCTGCTGCCCGGCCTCGGGCGTCGGGGCAGCATCGACGGGGACGTCGTCGTTTCCGTCGTCCGCGCCGTCGGTCACCCTGTCTCGCCACACATCCGACACTGTAGGCGGAAGCGGGCGACCTCTCGGGCAATGACCCGAGGTTTCGGGGTTTCCGCGGGAGCCCGATGCCGGTTCGGGAGGGCCGGTGTGGTACCAACGAGGACATGGCCACCGACGACCGCACCGCCCCGTCCGCCCCCGCCACCTCGACGGCGGGCCCGGACCGCCGCCGATCGGTCCCCGCCGAGATCTCCCGCTCCTGGCTCCTCGTGCCGGGCACCGCGGCCGACCGCTTCGAGCGCGCGCAGCGGTCCCGCGCCGACCAGATCATCCTCGACGTCGAGGACGCGGTGGACCCGGCCGCCAAGCCGGGTGCACGACAGACCGTCGCCTCGTGGCTCGCCGGCGGCGGCGAGGCCTGGGTCCGGATCAACGACGTGACCACCCCGTTCTGGGAGGACGACGTCGAGGAGCTCCGCGGCCTGCCCGGTCTCCAGGGCGTGATGCTCGCGAAGACCGAGTCGCCGGCGCAGGTCACGGACACGTGGCACCGGCTCGGCGGCCACACGCCGGTCATCGCACTCGTCGAGTCCGCGCTCGGCATCGAGGAGTCCACCTCGATCGCCCGGGCGCAGGGTGCGTTCCGTCTGGCGTTCGGCTCCGGCGACTACCGGCGCGACACCGGCACCTCGGCCGACACGCTCGCGATGGCGTACCCCCGCTCGCGGCTGGTCGTCGCGTCGCGCGTCGGCGACCTGCCCGGCCCGATCGACGGACCCACCGTGGGCTCGGCGCACGCCATCCTCCGTGAGCAGTCCCAGGTCGCGGTGTCGCTCGGCCTGACCGGCAAGCTCTGCCTGGACACCGAGCAGCTCCCGGTCATCAACGAGGTCATCTCGCCGACGCCGACCGACGTGGCGTGGGCGCAGGACTTCCTCGACGACTTCGACGCCCGCGGGCAGGTCATCCGCGACGGGTCCGACCTGCCGCGGCTCGGCCGTGCGCAGAAGATCCAGCGCCTCGCCCGGGCGTTCGGCGTCGAGGCACGGTAGACCGGTCCCCATGACCTGGTCGCACCCGTCCGGCGGTCCGCCGCAGTCCTCGCCCTCGGGGCCGAGCGGTGCCGAACGCGCCGCCTGGGAGCGCGGGGGCACGACGCTGTTCCCCGCCGGTCGGGTCGCCGACCGCGTCTCCACCGTCCTGCTGCTCGCGTCCGGCGCCGTGCTGACGGTGCTCGCCGTCGTGATCGGGATCATCGCGGTCGTGTCCGCCGCCGCGAGCTGCGACGCTGCGGCGGGGTGCTCGCCCGGCCGGTTCCTCGGCGGCGCCGCGATCGCGGCCGGCGGATCCTTCGTGATCGGTGTCGTGACCGTCGTGCTCGCGATCGGCGCGTGGGTGCGCCGGCGCTCGTCCTGGTGGATCGCGGCGATCGGCTTCGTGCTCGCGATCGCGGTCGTCACGTGGGGCGGGGTCGTCTTCGCCGAGGCCACGGACGGCAGCGCGGCGGGGTCGGTGACCGCGGCGGCCGCGAGCGGACCCGCGGAGCCGACCGCCGGCTGAGGCGCGACCGACCACCGGACGCACGGCGCGGTGCGGGCCGGCACCGCGCCTCCCGTCCGTGTCGACGCTGGGAGTCGCGGTGCCGCCCCGGCGCATGCTCGGGGCATGAAGCAACGAGTCATCGGAGACGTGTCGGTCAGCGCCATCGGACTGGGCGGCATGCCCATGTCGATCGAGGGGCGTCCCGACGAGCGACAGGCGGTCGCCACCATCCACGCGGCGCTCGAGGCGGGCGTCACGCTCATCGACACCGCCGACGCCTACCACCAGGCGGGCCACGACGAGGTCGGCCACAACGAGCTCCTGATCGCGAAGGCGGTGCGGGAGTTCCGCGGCGACACGGACGCCGTGCTCATCGCCACCAAGGGCGGGCACCTGCGCCCGGAGGCCGGCCCGTGGGCGCAGGACGGTCGGCCGGAGTACCTCAAGGAGGCCGCGAAGGCCTCGGCGGCTCGGCTCGGCGTCGACGCGATCGGGCTGTACCAGTTCCACCGGCCGGACCCCGCGGTGCCGTACGCCGACTCGGTGGGGGCGCTCGCGGAGCTCCTCGACGAGGGCGTCATCCGCATGGCGGGCATCTCGAACGCCGACCCCGACCAGATCCGCACGGCGAACGAGGTCCTCGGCGGGCGACTCGCGTCGGTGCAGAACCAGTACTCGCCGGCGTTCCGCTCCAGCCAGCCGGAACTCGACCTGTGCGACGAGCTCGGCATCGCGTTCCTGCCGTGGAGCCCGCTCGGTGGCATCGCGAAGGCGGCGGACCTCGGCACCGCGTACGAGGACTTCGCCGTGATCGCCCGCGAGCGTGACGTCTCGCCGCAGGTCGTGGCCCTGGCGTGGGAGCTGCAGCAGAGCGACGTCGTGGTCCCGATCCCGGGCGCATCGCGGCCGCAGTCGATCCTCGACTCGGTCGTGGCGGCGACGATCAAGCTGCGCGACGAGGACGTCGAGCGGCTGGACCGGTCGCAGCCCGCCGCCTGACCCCCTGACCCCTCCGCGGCGGGCCGGACGCCGGTCGTCTGCGTCCGGTCCTCCGCGGCGCGTACGGTCGAGGGCATGCAGGCGATCACGGCACACGACGGCGGACTCCGACTCGACGACCACGCGGACCCGGTGGCCGGGCCCGGCGAGGTCCTGGTGGAGGTCGCCGGCGCCGGCGTCAACAACGCGGACCTGCAGCAGGTCGCCGGCAACTACCCGCCGCCGCCCGGTGCCTCCGAGGTCCTCGGCCTCGAGGTCTCCGGCACCGTCCGCGCGCTCGGCGACGGCGTCGACGGCTTCGCCGTGGGCGACCGGGTCTGCGCCCTGCTCTCCGGCGGCGGCTACGCGACGCTCGTGGCGGTCCCCGCGGCGCAGGTGCTGCCCGTGCCCGACGGCGTCGACCTCGTCGAGGCCGCCGGTCTGCCCGAAGCGGCGTGCACGGTGTACTCGAACGTGGGGATGATCGCGGGCCTCCGAGCGGGGCAGACGCTCCTGGTGCACGGCGGCACCGGCGGCATGGGCTCGCACGCGGTGGTCTGGGCGAAGGCGCTCGGTGCGCGGGTGATCGCGACGAGCGGCGGGGAGCGGAAGGTCCGGGCGTCGCAGGAGCTCGGCGCCGACCTGGTCGTCGACCACCGCACCGAGGACTTCGTCGAGCGCGCCCTGGCGTTCACCGACGGCCGCGGGGTCGACGTCGTGCTCGACGTGGTCGGCGCGGACTACCTGGCGAAGCACCTCGAGGTGCTCGCCCCGAACGGGCACATCGCCGTGATCGCCGCGGGCAGCGGCCAGAAGGGCGAGCTCGACTTCGGCGCAATGATGCGCAAGCGCGCGACGATCAGCGCGACCACCCTGCGCGCCCGGCCGGCGGACGAGAAGGCCGCGATCGTCGCCGCCGTGCGCGAGCACGTGTGGCCGCTCGTCGCCGACGGCAGCGTCCGTCCGGTCGTCGACTCGGTCCTGCCCCTGGCCGAGGCAGCCGAGGCCCACCGCCGGGTCCGTGACGGCGAGGTCATCGGCAAGGTGCTGCTGACGCCGTAGCCCGGGCGCGGGATCAGGCGTGCACGCGGGACAGGAACGCGACGAGCGCCGGGTGCTGCGGTCGGTCGAGCACGTCCGCCGGGGCGCCCTGCTCGACCACCTCGCCCTCGTGCAGGAACACGATCCGATCGGCGACGTTCCGCGCGAAGGCCATCTCGTGCGTCGTCATGAGGATCGTCGCCCCCTGCTCCTTGAGCTCCCGCACGAGGTCGAGCACCTCGCCGACCAGCTGCGGGTCGAGCGCGCTCGTCACCTCGTCGAGGAGCAGCAGCTCCGGCGACGTCGCGATCGCGCGCACCACGGCGACGCGCTGCTGCTGGCCGCCGGAGAGCCGGTCCGGGTACGCCCCGGCGAAGTCACCCAGGCCGATCCGGTCGAGCAGCCGTCGGGCGGTCGCCTCGGCCTCGGCCTTCGCGATGCCGTGCACCCGCCGCGACGCGAGGGTCACGTTGTCGAGCACGGTCATGTGCGGGAACAGGTTGAACTGCTGGAACACGACGCCGATCCGCGCGCGGGTGGCGTCCACGTCGATGCGCGGGTCGGCGATGTCGGTGCCCTGCAGCAGGACCTCGCCGTCGTCGATGCCCTCGAGCAGGTTGACGGTCTTCAGGAGCGTCGACTTGCCGGAGCCGGAGGCGCCGATGACGCAGATCACCTCGTGCCGGTGCACGGTCAGGTCGATCCCGCGCAGGACCTCGTGCTCGCCGAACGCCTTGCGCAGGCCGCGCAGTTCCAGCACCACCGGCTCGCTCACACCGTCCCCCCGATCTGCTCGCGCTGCTGCTGCCGCCGTGCGATCGCGTCCGTCACGCGGATGAGCGGCAGGCTGATCACGACGAACAGCAGCCCCGCGACGAGGTACGGCGTGAAGTTGTAGGTCTCGGCCTGCGCGATCTGGGCGCTCCGGACCGCGTCGACGGCACCGAGGATCGACACGAGCCCGACGTCCTTCTGCATGGACACGAAGTCGTTCATGAGCGCGGGCGTGACCTTCCGGACCGCCTGCGGCAGGACGACCAGGCGCAACGTCCCCGCGTGCGAGAGCCCGAGCGACCGCGCGGCGAGGCGCTGGGAGGGGTGCACCGCCTCCATCCCGGCGCGGAGCACCTCGGCGACGTAGGACGAGTACGTCAGCACGATCGCGATGGTGCCCCAGACCTCCGGGGGCTGGCGCGGGAAGATGCCGAGGCCCGGGACGCCGAACCCGACCAGGTACAGCACGATGATGAGCGGGAGCCCGCGGAACAGGTCGGTGTACGCCGTGGCGAGCATCCGCAGCGGGAAGAACACCGGGTTGCGCAGCCCCCGCACCACGGCGAGCAGGGTGCCGAGCACCGCGACGCCGATCGCGCTGAAGAACAGGATCCGGACGTTGAGCCACAGGCCGAGCAGGACGTCCGGGAAGGTGTCGATCGCGGTCTGCGGGTCGAAGAACGACTGCTGGACCGCGGCCCACCCCGGCGTGTTCACGACACCGAGCCACACCACCACGACGACGACGAGCGTCGAGACGACCGACACCACGACCGAGCGACGGCCACGCTGCCGGCGGTAGAGCCGACGCTCGGCCTCGACCGGGCTCGGCGCGGGGGCGGCGACCGGGGTGCCGGCGCCTGCTGGGGCGGTCACGCGACTACTTCAGCACGGGGGTGTTCGTCGCCGAGGAGAGCCACTTCGTCTGCAGCTGCTCGAGCGTGCCGTCCTTGCGCAGCGCGGCGAGGGCGTCGTCGACCTTGCTCGTCAGCGCCGAGCCCTTCGGCAGCACGAAGCCGAACTGGTCGCCCGAGCCGTCCTCGGGGAACTGCGCCGAGACCGTGCCGTCGTCGAGCTGCGCGGCGGCCATGTAGAAGGCGGTGGGCAGGTCGGTGACGATGGCGTCGATCTGGCCGGACTTGAGCGCCAGGACGGCGTCGTCGTTCGAGTTGAACACCTGCGGAGTGACGCCGAGGACGTCCTTCACGCTGCTGATGCTCGTCGAACCGGACGCAACGCCGATGGTGTCGCCCTTCAGCGCGGCGACGGTCGTGTCGTCGATCGCCTTCGACGACTTCGTGGTCACCACGGCCTGGGTCGTCGTGTAGTACGCCGACGACATGTCGACGGCCTTCTTGCGTTTCGCGTCGATCGAGAACTGCTGGACGTTGAGGTCCCAGTCCTTCGGGCCGGGCGCGATGGCGCTGTCGAACGTGCTGCGCTTCCAGACCACGTCGGACTTCGCGTAGCCCATCTCCTCCGCCACGGCGTACGCCACGGCGGACTCGAAGCCCTTGCCGGACTGCGGCGCGTCGTCCTCGACCCAGGGCGAGTACGCCGGCTGGCCGGTGGCGATGGTGAGCTTGCCGTCGGTGACGGTGTCGCCGCCGCTGCCGCTGCCACCGGCGGAGCATGCGGCGAGCGCGAGGGCGGCGACCGCGGCGGTCGCGACGGCGAGGGAGAGACGGCGGGTGCAGGTCACGGGCGGGCCTTCGTCAGGAGGGGCGGGGGCAGGACGCAGTGTACCGGCGAGTGGGATACCAGCGCGAAGGCGACGACCGCTCGTGACGCCGGGAGGACGGCACCGCCGGCGCGGCTCACTCCGCCATCGTGAAGTCGTCGAACGAGAAGCCCGGCGAGACCAGGCAGCTGAGGAGCACCTCGCCCTCGCCCGGGAGCGTCCGCTGCCAGACGCCGCCGCGGACGAACGCCTGTGCGTCGTGCACCCGGTGCCGGCCGGCGTCGGGTCCGAGGGTGATGCGGTCGCCCGGCTCCGGCTGGTCGCCGGACCCGCCGAGCTCGAGCACGACGGTGTCCGGACCGTGCCACATCCAGATCTCGTCGCTCGTCACCCGGTGCCAGGCCGAGGCCTCGCCCGGGGGCAGCAGGAAGTGGATGAGCGTCGCGGCGGGACGCTCGCCCGCGGGGGTCTCGACGGTCGCCGGCGAGGTCCAGGTGCGGGCGTACCAGCCACCCTCCGGGTGCGGGTCCATGCCGAGGGCGACGGCCCGCTGCGGCACGTCGAGCCACTCGATCAGCTCACCGGTGACGGTGCGGCGGGCGACCATGCCGGGGCGGGGTGCGGTGTCGGTCATCGTTCCTCCAGGGGACGGGTGGGGGCGGGGTGCATCGGGTGGGCTGCGGTCGGAGGGACCGCGCCGGCGGTGGGGTGGACGACGCCGTCCGTCGCGCGGACCGCGCCGCGCACGACCGTCGCGACGGCCCGACCGGCTCCGTCCTCGACGAGTTCGGCCAGGGCGTCCGGCACGGTTCGCGCGTCGACGTCGAAGACCGCGAGGTCGGCACGGGCACCGACCGCCAGGTGCCCGACCCGGTCCGGTCCGACCGCCGTGCCCATGGCGTGCGCGCCGCCGAGCGTGACGGCCGCGAGCAGCCGTTCGTGCAGGTCGCGGTGGCCGTAGCCCTGCGCGCGGGCGATCCGGTGCAGCGCGGTGACGTCCGCCATCGGGTCGAGTGAGGGCGAGGACGACAGCGAGTCCGTGCCGACGGCGATCGGGCTGCCCTCGCGCAGGTAGTCGGCGACCGGCGGCGGGTCGAGGCCGATCACCGCGTTCGACCGCGGGCAGAGCGCGACCGTCGTGCCGCGTGCACGGAGCAGTGCCCGGTCCGATGCGGTCACGTACACGCCGTGCGCGATGTGGCAGTCGGGGCCGAGGACGCCCAGCCGGTCGACGAACGCGGTGGCGCTCGCCCCGAAGCCGAGCGCACGCATCGCCCGGAAGGACGGCACGTTCGCCAGGTGCCAGTCGGCGGTGTGCCAGTCCGCGGAGCGCGCGACGCCGTCGACCCCCTCGAGCCCGGGGACGGGTCCGAGGGCGATCCGCTCCCCCTCGAAGGCGGCCTCACCGAGGTGCAGGTGCAGGCGGAGGCCCCGCTGGCGCACGATGTCCGGCAGCTCGAGGAGCGGTGCCACGTCGAGCGAGTACGGCGCGTGCGGGGACAGTCCCGCGCCGGGCGTGGTCGGGATGCGTGCGAGCTCGTCGAGGACCTGGTCGCGCCCGCGGGACTCCCATGCGGCGTTCTCCCAGTCCATCACCTCCCAGTACGCGATCCCGCCCAGGCCGTGCTGCTCGAGGACGTCCGCGGCCTCGATGTCGGTGACGACGTCCGCGACGCTGGTGACCCCGGCCGCCAGCGAGGCGACCGCTCCGGCCGACGCCTCCGCGCGCCAGTCGTGCGGGAGCGCGTAGTCCTCGTTGAACGCGGCCGCCCAGGCCTCGAAGCCGGCGTACTGCCGCTGCCCGACACCGGACATGCCGGTGTACTGCAGGTGCGTGTGCGCGTTGACCAGGCCCGGCAGGAGGGCGCCCCGCCACCGCCGTTCCGACCACGGTCGCCCGACCGAGTCGAGCTGGTCGACGACCCACGAGCGGTCGCCGACGTGCAGGATGCGGCCGTCCTGCACCGCGACCGCGCCGTCCGCGATCGGCGGCGCGGTCATCGGGACGACGACGCGCGCCGAGTGCACCACGACGGGTGCCGTGGTCGCGCGCACGACGGAGGCTGCGCTCACGAAGGGTCCCCGAAACGGTGCGTCCGGACGTCGGGCTCGCGGTCGGTGGGCTGCGCGGCGAGTTGCGCGGCCAGCCGGACGGGAGGCGCGTGGCGGCTCCCCCATGCGGCGAGCGCCGCACGGGCGGTTGCCTCGTCCACCGAGGGGTCGACCGGCACGACGGCCCGCTCGAGCTCGTCGCCGCGCTCCAGGAGCATCCGCACCGCGCCGAGCTGCACGGCGAACGACAGGTCCATGACCTCGACGGGGTTGCCCTCGGCGGCGCTGGTGTTCACGCCGTTGCCGCCGGCGAGCACCACCACCTGGTGCCCGTCCGGCCAGGTGAGCCGTTCCGCGTGCGGGGCCTCGGCCGCCCGGACCGCACCCGCGGTCGCCGCGTCGACGAGGGCCACCTCGTGGTCCACGCCGCCCGCGACCGACACGACCGCACCGGCGGCGCACGCACGGAGCACCGCGTGGTCGATCGTGTCCGGCACGCCCGAGGCGCTCACCACGAGGTCCGCCCCGCGCACGGCGTCGACCAGCGGCGCGACGGCGTGCCCGGCGAGCCGTGCCTGCAGGGCACGCACCGGGTCGACGTCGGCGACCGTCACCCGGAGACCCAGCCCCGCGAGCACCTGGGCGACCCCCTCGCCGACCGGACCGTACCCGGCGACGACGGCGGCGCCTCCCGGCCGGACGCGGTGGGCACCGGACGGGAGCCCGTCGACCAGGTCGAGCGTCGCGAACACCGTCGACTGCCCGGTGCCGTACCGGTTGTCCGGGACGGTCTTGGTGCGGGCGTCGTTGACCGCGACGACCGGGATCCCCAGCGTGCCGCGTTCCGCCATCACCCGCAGGGGGCGGAGGCCGCTCGTCGTCTCCTCCGCCGCGCCGAGCATCGTCGGCAGCAGGTCCGGCCGCTCCTGGTGCGCGAGCCGGATCAGGTGGGACCCGTCGTCGAGCAGCACGTGCGGCCGGGTGTCGAGCGCGGCGAGCGCGAGCGCACGCTGCTCGGCGAGCGACGCGGTGCTGCTCGCGTGCACGGGCAGGCCGGCCTCGCGGAGCACCGCGGCGACGGCGTCGTCGGTCTCGTCCGCGTGGGCGTAGACGACCACGTCGGCGCCCGCGTCGCGGAGCAGCAGGCTGAGCACCGCGGTCTTCGGCTCGAGCACCATCGCGACGACGACCCGGGTCCCGCGGAGCAGACCGTCGTCGCGGAGGTCGGCGGCCAGGGCACGGGAGACCGGCATGGACCGACGGGCCCAGCGGATCCGGGCGGCCGCGGCGGGGTCGTGCTCCGGCTCCCTGCCCGTCGAGACGAGGAAGACGTCGTCGGACAGCGCCGGGACGGCGAGGACCCCGGGGCGGGCCGGGGCGACCGGGCCGAAGGCGTCCTCGTCGACGGCCGGGGCGTACCGACCGGCGTCGACGACGACGAGGGTGGCGCCGCGGGGCCGGTCGGCCGCACGTTCGACGGCCGCGGTCGACTCGTCCGGGTCGCCGAGGCACCAGAGCTGGTCGACCGGCTCGTCGTCCGCTGCGACGCGGGCGCCGAGGGCCGTCAGCAGCCCGGCGAGCGCCGCGGCGTCGCGCGGGTCGCCACCGAGGACCCGGACGGCGCGGCCGGCGAGGAGCAGGTTCGTCGCGGCGGCGCAACGACGGACGGCGGCGGAGGCCCAGACGGCCCGCTCGGGGTCGGGTCGCTGCGGCATGGGGCAATCGTAGGGCGCGCGGCGGTCGGGTCGGTGCCGTGGCGGTGCTGGCCGGTTCCACGGCGGGGTCGGGTGGTCAGGGGGCGTGCGGTGGCGGGGTCGTCGCCCAGACCGGGGCGTCGGTGGTCCGCGCGTCCAATCGGGCACGGTCGACGCGGCGGTGGTGGAGCAGGACCCCGACGAGGACCACGACGCCGACGGCCGTCACCACGAGCAGCCCGACGACGTACAGCGTCGTCGCGACGCCGGCGAGCCCCGGCGGCACCGATCCCGAGGCCGCCGCGGAGAACGGCGTCCCCGTGAGCACGAACGCAAGCACGGTCGACAGCGTCCCGTTGCTGTCCCACAGGCCGTGCAGCACCGCGGAGACGACGTAGGCGACCGGGATCCACCACGACCACCGGAACCGGGCACCGCCGCGGGCGGCACCGAACAGGACGGCGCCGATGATCGCCGTCCAGAGCACGTGCCCCACGGGCGAGAGCACGGCGCGGACCACCTCGGTCTGCAGCAGCGAGACGAGGTCGATGCCGCGCTGGGTGATCGCCGCGTTGAAGGCGTACCCGGCGGACTCGAACGCGGCGAAGCCGGCACCGATCGTCGCGCCGAGCAGGGCGCCCTGGCGCGCGGACTTCGGTCGCACCCGCCAGCCGACGACGAGCAGCAGCACGGCCTTGACGAACTCCTCGACGAACCCGACCACGACGTAGATGAACGCGTCCTGGCGCAGGTCGGCCTCGAGCAGGGACGCCCCGAGCACGCCGAGGATCCCGCCCACGAAGAACGCCGTGACGAGCTGCAGCGTGCTCACCGTGCCGGTCACCCGCTCGATGACGAAGAGCACCACCGTGAACGGCACCAGGAAGCTGCCGAGCAGGATGATCGTCGGCACGAGGTTCGTGTTGCTCGTGACGACGGTGACGACGATCGTCACCACCCAGAGCAGGAACCCGGCGAGCAGGGTCTTCCACCACCAGCCGTGGCGGTGGTGCGGGTGGACGGCGCCGTCCGGGATCGCGGTCATGGCGCCATCGTGCTCCCCGCCACGGCTGCCCGGTGCGGGGAATGTCCGTTCCCGGCCGGACGTACTGTTGGGACATGACCGACGCGACGTACGACAAGGTGACCATGTTCGGTGCGGACTGGTGCCGCGACTGCCGACGCTCGAAGGCGCTGCTCGACCGGCTCGGCGTGGACCACGACTACGTCGACGTCGAGGCGGACCCGTCCGCGGCGGACCGTGCGGAGGCGATCAGCGGACGCAAGAACATCCCCGTGGTGGTCCTGCCGGACGGCCGGCACCTCGTCGAGCCCTCGGACGCCGAACTGCAGGCCGCACTGACGGCCAGCGGCGTCGTCTGACGGGTCCGGTCCGGCGCCCGGGACCTGAACCTCCGCGCAGGCTGGGTACGTGCTGAGGGAAGCCGGTGTTCACTCGGGCACCGACCACGATCGCGGGCACCCCTGACCGCGGCAAGGTCCGACCCCAGGAGGACACCGTGCTCGGTCTCATCATCAGCCTCATCATCATCGGCCTCATCGCGGGTGCCCTCGCGCGGCTGATCATCCCCGGCAAGCAGCAGATGTCGATCCTCATGACGATCGTCCTCGGCATCGTCGGTTCGTTCGTCGGCGGGTTCCTCGGCTTCCTGATCTTCCAGCACGACCCGATGGACGGCTTCTTCCAGCCGGCCGGCATCATCGGCTCGATCATCGGTGCCGTCATCGTCCTGTTCCTCTACACGCGCTTCGCCGGGCGGGGCGCGCGCCGCTGACGCAGCCTCCCGCACCGCTGACACCCCGGGACCGCACGACGCGGGCCCGGGGTGTCGTCGTCGTACCGCAAGGCTCGGCGCACCCGGGTCGCACGCGATGCCGGGGGACCCAGGGTGCAGCGCGTACCGTCCCCGCCATGACCGACGACACCGAACGCTCCCGCCCCGAGGACGACGCTGCACGACTCGGACTCGTCGTGGTCGGCGAGGCCGCTGCCCTGCACGCCGGGGACGACGCCGCGCTGGACGCCAGCGAGGCGAACATCCGCGACACCGTCGACAGCATGGTCGACGAACCCCTCACCCCGCGGCAGGAGGAGGTGGTGGAGCGGCTCGCCGCCGCCGGTGGCACGCTCACCGCCGGACTGAGCGGCGCACTCGCGGCGAAGACGGGCGGCAGCGTCGAGGACGTCCTCGGCGGTGCTGCGCGCAGCGTCGTGTGGCAGCAGCGGCTGGCGGCGGAGCGCGACGGGCTCGGCGAGCGCGAGGACGCCGGCGGCCAGCAGCGTCGCAACGAGGACGGCAGCGAGCAGGACTGACCGACACCGGGACCGTCCCACGGCGGGACCATCCGGACGGACGACGACGGGCGCGGCGGGGAGCATCCCGCCGCGCCCGTCGTGACGTGCCCGGTCGTCCGATCAGTCCGCGGTCGCGGTCTCCTGCTCACGGACGACGGCACGCGCCGCGGCCTGGCCGGTCGTGGTGCTCTTGACGATGTCGCTCAGCGTGAACCCGGCCGTGGTCCCGAGCAGCGCGTCGACCTCGCTGAACTGGCTCACGACGCTCTTGGACAGGGCACCGGCGCCGTCCGAGGACACCACGGTGAGCTTGTCGATGTTCCCCATCGGGGCGGCGAGCTCGCGGGCGATGCTCGGCAGCGTCTCGATGGCCTTGACGCGGAGGACGGCCTCGGAGTGCTGCGCGAGTGCGTCCGCCTGGGCCTTCGTCGCGTCGGCCTCGGCCTGGCCCTTGGCGCGGATCGCGTCGGCGGCGGCCTCGCCCTCGGCACGGGAGGCGTCGGCCGCCAGCTTGCGGGCAGCGGCCTCGGCCTGCGCCTCGGCGGCGACGGCCTCGGCCGAGATGCGGCGGGCCTCGGCCTGGGCGCGGGCGGTCTCGACCTGTGCGGCCGCGGCGGCCTCGGCCTCGACCCGGGTCTTCCGTGCGTTCGCCTCGGCCACGGCGGAGACCTCGGACTCGAGCTCGGCTCGACGGAGCTCGGCTCGCTTCTGCGCGGTGATCTGCTCCTGCTCGACGACGCCCTGGGACGCCCGTGCCTGGGCGAGCGGGCCGGCGGCAGCGGCCTCGGCGGAGGCACGGTCGGCGTCGAGCTGCAGCGCGGCACGACGGATGGCGAGGGTGTTCTCGGCCTCGGCGATCGCCTGGTCCGCGGTGGCCCGGGCCTCACGTGCCTCGCGGTCGGCCTGCGCCTCGGCGTTCTCGGCCTCGAGCCGCACGCGGGCACGCTCGGCCCGACCGAGGTCGCTGATGTAGTCGTTGCGGTCGGAGATGCCCTTGATCTCGAACGAGTCGACGTCGAGCCCCTGGCTGTGCAGGGCGTCCTTCGCAACGTCGAGCACCGCGACCGTGAGCTGGTCGCGGTTGCGGATGATCGTCGACACGTCGGTGGCACCGATCGAGGCGCGGAGCGATCCGGAGAGGACCTCCCGTGCGAAGTCGTCGATCTTCTTCTCCTGGCCGAGGAAGCGCTGCGCCGCCGCGCGGATCGACGCGTCGGCCTCGCCCACCTTGACGAGCGCCACGGCCTCGACGTCGATCGTGACGCCGCGGGAGTCCTGGGCGTTCACGTTGATGTCGATCGCCCGCGAGGACAGCGAGATCTTCGCCACCCGCTCGAAGAACGGCCGGACGAGCACACCCGCGCCGAGCACGACCTTGATGCCGGACTCCACCGTCTCGGTGCCGTCCGGGTTCTTGACCTTGCGGGACCGCTTGCCGGTGATGATGAGCGCCTCGTCCGCACCGGCGTTGCGGTAGACGAGCTTGGCGTACACGAGCACGATGACGGCGAGGACGACGATCCCCACGATGACGAGCGGGACGGCGCCGAGCGCGAGCAGGACTTCCATGGTGATTCCCCCGAGCGGGCCCGCCACGGTCGGTCGTGACCGGGATTCCGCATCTGTTGTTCCGTTGCGCCCATCCTAGGAGCGCGGCGCGGTGCCGCGGCAGCCCCGGGACGGGGGCTGTGGAGAACCCCGCCGGACACGACGGGAGGCGCGGTGCAGGTCGGGACCTGCACCGCGCCTCCCGTCCGGTGGTCGCGTCGGGTGCCTACGCGCCCTGCTGCCACCATTCGTCGAAGGGCGTCGCGGGGACGCGACGCTTGTGCTCGGTCGCGCGGTAGCGCGTCTCGATCGCCTCGGCGACCTCGTCCGGCACGTCGTGCCCCTGCAGGTACGCGTCGATCTCGAGGTAGGTGAGCCCGAGGTTCGCTTCGTCCGTCTGACCGGGCAGGTCGTCGAGCAGGTCCGCGGTGGGTGCCTTCTCGTAGAGGCGGGCCGGAGCACCGAGGTGCTCGAGCAGCTGCCGGCCCTGCGTCTTCGTGAGGCCGGTGAGCGGCGTGAGGTCCACGCCGCCGTCGCCGTACTTCGTGAAGAAGCCCGTCACGGCCTCGGCCGCGTGGTCCGTCCCCACGACGAGGAGCCCGAGCTGCCCCGCGACCGCGTACTGCGCGACCATCCGCGTCCGCGCCTTGACGTTCCCCTTGACGAAGTCGCTCAGCTCGACGCCCGACGCCGCCGTGTCCTGCACGACCCCGTCGACGCCGTGCTCGATGTTGACGACGATGCCCGGCTCGGCGGCGATGAACTGCAGGGCGAGCTGCGCGTCGTCCTCGTCCGCCTGCACCCGGTACGGCATCCGCACGGTGACGAAGCGGACGTCGTGCCCCTCGGCCCGGAGGGACTCGGTGGCGAGCTGCACGAGGCGCCCGGCGAGCGTCGAGTCCTGGCCGCCGCTCACGGCGAGGACGTAGCCCTTCGCACCGGTGGTGGTCAGGTAGTCACGGAGGAACCCGACGCGTCGGGCGACCTCCTGCTCCGGGTCGATGGTCGGCTGGACGTCGAGGTCCGCGGCGATGGTGGCTTGGAGTTCACGCACGCGACCAGTATCGCGCGCCGTCCCCACCCGCGCCCGGATTCACCGCGGGCACCCGGCTCCCGTTCACCGGGCCGACTCGTCCGGCCGGACTCAGCCGATCGTCGGGGCGACGTGCCGGATCGTGTTGTCGTGGTCCGCCCCGATCGCGCACGTGCAGACGACCCGCAGGGTCTCGTCGGTGCGGCTCAACCGGAACCGCTCGACGTGCGGCGGTCCGATGTGACGGTCGAACGGATGGGTGTCGTGGTCGTGCACGTCGGGTCCTCCCTGATCCGGACTCCGCTGGTGAGGCGGAGGAGGGCTCCTGGGAGCCCTTGCCGAGATTCTCCACGTGGGCCACACCGCGCCGCGATACCCCTGTCCGGGGGTCCCGTAGCCGCGGCGGTCAGACCTGCTCGGCCGTCAGACCTGCTTGCCGAGGAAGTCGGCGTAGGACGGTTCGTCGTGGTCGGCGCCCGCCGGGCCCGCGGCGTCGGAGGTACCGCCGACGCGGTCGGCGATCATCTGGGCGACCTCGTCGGGGGAACGCAGGCCGTGCCGGTGCCAGTCCTCTGCGAAGCGGGGCGTCACGAGAGCACCGACAGCGCGGTCGTGACGAAGGGGGAGGACACGGGGTAGCGGGTCTGGCCCGCGGAGAAGTCGAGGTGCGTGGAGCACGTGCAGCGCATGGCGGTCACGAGACAGCCTTCCGTCGGAGTGGTGCGCACTCCGGATCCGACCGGGCCGTCCCGCTGTGCCAGACCTCGCAGACCGCGAGGGCATCGTGACGACGGGACCCTGAAGGAGAACCCGGTTGCTCCAGGGTAGGAGTGGGTGGACCACGCGTCCACGACGATGCGTTTACCGGCGACCGCATCCGCGTGCGCCCGTCGGCTGACCGCGCTCTCCACGGGTCCGTCGGTGCCCGACCCGAGGAGCCGCGGCATCGGTAGCGTGGTGGCTCCGCACGACACCGAGGAGCCCCATGCCCCTGTTCGGCAACACCGCCGCCCCGTCCGACGCCACCCCGGGCCCCTTCGTCCGCAAGTGGACGGACGGCTTCGGCAGCCTCGCCACCCGGTGCCTGCAGGTGATCATCGTGCTGGTCATCGCGATCGGCATCGTCTACGCGGCTGCGACCCTCAGCGTCGTGACGATCCCGGTGCTCCTCGCACTCATCATCGCCTCGGCCATGCACCCCGTCGTGTCCTGGCTGCGCCGCCACAAGGTCCCGTCCGTGCTGGCGACCCTGATCGTCCTCGTCGGGGTGCTGATCGTCCTCGGGCTCGTCGGCTGGCTCATCGTCGTCGCGGTGATCTCACAGTGGCCGGACCTGCAGAAGTCCGCCGTCGAGGGCTTCGGCCAGCTGCAGGACTTCGTGGCGCACCTGCCGTTCGCGATCTCCGACCAGCAGGTCGACGAGGCCGTCAAGGGCGTCCAGGGCTTCCTGACCAGCTCGCAGTTCGGCTCCGGCGCACTGGCCGGGGCATCCGCCACCGCGAACTTCCTCACCGGCCTCGTGCTGATGATCGTGGTGCTCTTCTTCTTCCTCAAGGACGGCCCGGCGATCTGGGAGTTCCTGCTGCGCCCGTTCACCGGCGCCCGCTACGAGCGCGCCCGCCGGGTGGGTGACCGCGTCGTGCAGACCCTCGGCGGCTACGTCCGCGGGACGGCGAGCGTCGCCGCGGTGGACGCGGTCGGCATCGGCGTCGGTCTGGCGATCATCGGGGTCCCGCTGGCGCTCCCCCTGGCCGTCGTCGTGTTCATCACCGCCTTCATCCCGATCGTCGGTGCCACGGCCGCCGGGATCCTCGCCGCGCTCGTCGCGTTGGTCGCGAACGGGCCGGTCGCCGCGCTCTTCGTCGTCGGCGTCGTGGTGCTCGTGAACCAGCTCGAGGGCAACCTGCTGCAGCCGGTCCTGATGGGCAAGACGCTCAAGCTGCACGGCCTGGTCATCCTCATCGGCCTGACCGCCGGTACGGTCCTCGCCGGCATCACCGGTGCGATCATCTCGGTCCCGCTGCTCGCGGCGGCCTGGGGTGCCGTGCAGGTGTGGGACGCGCCGGGCCAGCCGGCCCTGCCCTGGCGGCAGAAGCGTCCGGAGACCGCCGAGCGGCGGTAGTCGGTCACAGCAGACGGACGGGAGGCGCGGTGCCGGCTGGCACCGCGCCTCCCGTCCGTCTGCGGTGCGGGTCAGTCCGTGCCGGAGTCGAACGCGGCACCCTCGGACGCCGCGTCGGTCGCGCGGCCGAGCGCCTCGTCCTCGCTGGAGACGATCGCTCCGCCGAGGATCTCCTCCGCCTCGCCCGACTGCAGCTCGCCGACGAGCTCGCCCGTCGCGCCGCCGATCAGCCCGGCCGCCGCGTACTGCTCGAGGCGCGAACGCGAGTCCGCGATGTCGAGGTTCCGCATGGTGAGCTGGCCGATCCGGTCGTCCGGACCGAAGGCCGCATCGCCGACGCGCTCCATCGAGAGCTTGTCGGGGTGGTACGACAGCGCCGGACCGGTCGTGTCGAGGATCGTGTAGTCGTCGCCGCGACGCAGGCGCAGCGTGACCTCGCCCGTGACGGCCGAGGCGACCCAGCGCTGCAGCGACTCGCGCAGCATGAGGGACTGCGGGTCGAGCCACCGGCCCTCGTACATCAGGCGACCGAGGCGGCGACCCTCGTTGTGGTACGCCGCGACGGTGTCCTCGTTGTGGATCGCGTTGAGCAGTCGCTCGTAGGCGATGTGGAGCAGGGCCATGCCCGGGGCCTCGTAGATACCCCGGCTCTTCGCCTCGATGATGCGGTTCTCGATCTGGTCCGACGCACCGAGGCCGTGGCGACCGCCGATCGCGTTCGCCTCGTAGACGAGGGCGACGGCGTCGGCGAACTCGGTGCCGTTGATCGCGACCGGGCGACCGGCCTCGAAGCGGACGGAGACCTCTTCCGTGGCGACCTCGACGTCGTCACGCCAGGCGGCGACGCCCATGATCGGCTCGACGATGTCCAGACCGCTCGAGAGCTCCTCGAGGCTCTTCGCCTCGTGGGTCGCACCCCAGATGTTCGCGTCGGTCGAGTAGGCCTTCTCGGTGGAGTCGCGGTACGGGAACCCGCGGGCGACGAGCCACTCGCTCATCTCCTTGCGACCGCCGAGCTCCTCGACGAACTCGGTGTCGAGCCACGGCTTGTAGACGCGCAGGCGCGGGTTCGCCATGAGGCCGTAGCGGTAGAACCGCTCGATGTCGTTGCCCTTGTAGGTGGAGCCGTCGCCCCAGATGTCGACGCCGTCCTCCTTCATGGCGCGGACGAGCATCGTGCCCGTCACCGCGCGGCCGAGGGGCGTCGTGTTGAAGTAGGTCTTGCCGCCGGAGCGGATGTGGAAGGCGCCGGTCTGCAGCGCGACGAGGCCCTCTTCCACGAGGGCGCTCTTCGCGTCGACGATGCGGGCGATCTCGGCGCCGTACTCCTTCGCGCGACCGGGGACGGCGTCGATGTCCGGCTCGTCGTACTGGCCGATGTCGGCCGTGTACGTGCAGGGCACCGCTCCCTTCTCGCGCATCCAGGCGACCGCGCAGGAGGTGTCGAGCCCTCCCGAGAACGCGATGCCGACTCGTTCGCCGACGGGGAGACTGCTCAGGACCTTGGACACGGGGTCAATCGTACGGGGCGCGCGGCCCGCGCTACCGTCCAGCGCGACGGTTGTGGAGAACCCGGCCCGGTCCGGCTCGAGAAAATGTGCCCCTGGAGGGACTCGAACCCCCAACCGTTTCCTTAGGACGGAACTGCTCTTCCGTTGAGCTACAGAGGCTGGCCCCACCACTCTAGCGGCGGATCGCCCCGCGGTACGGCTCCAGGAACGTCCGGAGCTCCTCGACGTACAGCTCCGGCACCTCGAACGGTGCGAAGTGCCCGCCGCGCTCGAGTTCCCGGTGGTACACGAGGTTCGTCGTGCGCTCGAGCCACTCCCGCGGCGCCCGGACGATGTCGCCCGGGAACACCGAGAAGCCGGACGGCACCTCGACCCGACGGGACAGCTGCGCCGCCGGGATCGCCGCGTTCGCGTGGTACATCCGCATCGCCGACCCGATCGTCGCCGTGGCCCAGTACTCGGTCAGGAGTGCGAGCACCTCGTCCCGCGTGTACACCGACCACAGGTCGCCGCCGCAGTCGCTCCAGGACCGGAGCTTCTCGACGATCCACGCCGCGAGCCCGGCCGGCGAGTCCGTGAGGCCGACCGCGGCGGTCTGGGGCTTCGTGCGGTGCATCATCGCGTACGCGCCCTCCGCCGTGCGCCACTGCTCCGTCGCACGCACGAACGAGCGCTCCGCGGGCGACAGCTCGGTCTCGTCGAGCCCCGGCCAGGCCAGGCCGCCGTCGATCCGGTGCACGGCGACGACCCGGTCGGGGTGGTCGAGCGCGAGGTACCGGGCGACGTGCGTGCCGATGTCCCCGCCGGACACGGCGAAGCGCTCGTACCCGAGGTCGGTCATGAGCGTGGCCCACATGCCGGCGACCTCGCGGGCGTCGAGCACCCGCGGCGGCGCGTCCGAGAACCCGTACCCGGGCATGTCCGGCACGACGACGTCGAACCCGGCAGCGACGAGCACCGGCAGCACCTTCCGGTACCGCCACCCTGAATCCGGCCAGCCGTGCGCCAGCAGCAGGGGCAGCGGGTCCTCGGTGTCCGCCCGGGCATGGAGCACGTGCAAGTCGATCCCGTCGACGGCCACCCGGCGCGAGGGCAGTGCCGCCAGCGCCGCCCGGTGCGCGTCGAAGTCGAAGCCGTCGGCCCAGTACTCGACGAGCGGCCGGAGCTCGTCCACGTCGACGCCCAGCGACCACCCGGTGCCGGCGGGTGCGTCCGGCCAGCGCGTGGCACGGAGCCGGGTGCGGAGGTCCTGGATGGTGGCGTCGTCGATCACCGGCGTCTCGCTCATGCTGCGCACGCTACGCCCGCCCGTTCCTTCCCACGACGGTCGCGATGGGAAGCGGGATCGGGCGTACCTGGTGGTCCGGAACGACCAGGTACCCCCGACCCGCCCCGGTACGCCCGGAACCACCCGGCAGCAGCGCCCAGCGCCCACCGGCACCAGCGCCCGCACGACCGCGACCGCGGACGGACGGGAGGCGCGTGGCGACCCCGCCACGCGCCTCCCGTCCGTCCCGACGCGACCCGACTGACCGCTACGCGGCCACCAGGTACTCGTCCCACTCCGACTGCGGACGCTCGATCCCGCGCACGGCCCAGGACGCCCCGTGCGGTGCCTTCGGCCGGAACCGGAGGCGCCACCCCATCTCCTGCGGCGTGCGGTCGCCCTTGGTGTTGTTGCACGCCAGGCAGCAGGCGACGAGGTTCTCCCACGAGTCCTGGCCGCCCCGTGACCGCGGCTGCACGTGGTCGATCGTGGTCGCGTGCCGACCGCAGTAGGCGCAGTGGTTGCCGTCACGCCGCAGGACCCCGCGGCGCGAGACGGGCACGAGCCGCGCGTGGGGGATGCGGACGTACCGGGTGAGGATGATGACGGACGGTCGGTCGAAGCTCGTCGTCGACCCGGTGACCGGGTGGTCGGCGTCGGCGGCGACGATGGCGGCCTTCTGGTTCATGACCAGCACGAGGGCCCGTCGGTCCGAGATCACCGCGAGGGGCTCGTAACCGGCGTTGAGGACGAGAGTGCGCATGGGTTCCCTTCCGACGGTGCCTGGACGGCTTCCAGGCGCTGCGGGTGCGTCGGGCCGAGCGTCGCCGACAGGGGACCGCGGTCTGCGACCACGCCCGGAACCGCGAAGAGCACCACCCGGATGGGCAGTGCTCTCGTCAGACAGGGGCGTGATGGTGCACGCAGGGGGCGGTCGACCGTATGTCCACGAGCGCGCGCCGACCCGTGGTGCGGGTCGTGCGGAACGCTGACATGAGGTCTCCCGTGTTCGGGCCGGATCGGACCGGTGCGGGACCAGGCTACGTCAGGAACCGGCCCAGCACGAGGGTGTGCGGGCCGGTTTCCGGGAGTGTTCACGGGAACGACACGAGGGCCGTCCGACGTGGTGCGCGGGCTGGCGTCAGATGCCGAAGCGGACGATGTGGTAGTCGCTCGTCCAGATCGGGCGGATCGAGACGGCACCGCCGGGCTTCGGCGCGTCCATGATCATGCCGTTGCCCATGTAGAAGCCGTCGTGCGCCTCGTTGTTGAAGATGACCACGTCGCCGGGCTGCGCCTCGGACTCGGGGATCGTGGTGCCGGCCTGGTCCTGCAGCGGCACGGAGTGCGCGAGGCTGATGCCGTACTGCGCGTACACGTACATGACGTAGCCGGAGCAGTCGAAGCCGGACGGGTCGGCGCCGCCGAAGACGTACGGGGTGCCGATGTACTGCTTCGCGGTCGCGACGACGGCCGGGAGCGAGAACGGGGTGTTCGCGGCAGTCGCCGACGTGGCGATCTCGTCGGCGCTCGGGCCGCTGTACGACGAGTACTGCTTCGCGGTCTGGGCGCGCGCTGCCTGCGTGGCGGCCGCGTCCGAGGCCTGCTTCGCCGCGGCCTGCTGCGCTGCCTTCGCGGCGGCCTGCTGCGCTGCCTCGGCGTCGAGCGTCGACTGCGCGGTGGCACCGAAGCCGTCACGCGAGGTCCCGGCGAGGGCGACGGCGTCGGAGACCGAGAACTGTTGCGCCTCGGCGGCACGGACCTGGCGCTGCGCGGTCGCGGCGTCGGTCCCGGTCTGCTGCGTCGCCGCGAAGGCCGGGGCGACGGCGACGGTGCCGAACATGCCGGCGGCCACGGTGAGCACCACCGGGGCGAGGAAGCGACGCTTGCGGGCCGCAATGCTCGCCTTGGCGGTCTCGGCGGCGCGGGCGGCCTGCGCGGCACGGCGTCCGCCGGGCAGCGGGGCGTCGCGGACCGGGGTGACGCGGCGGACCGGCGTCGAGGCCTCGCGGGCTGCTCGTCGGGTGAGCGGCGCGGCGGTGGCGTCCGCGGTGGTCGTGCGGGCTGCGGCCATCGGAAGGGCGGGCGTCGGAGCTGCGGGCGTCGGGGCGTCCGCGGCGGAACCGGTCTGCGTCAAGGGCGGTGTCTCCGGCGTCTCGTCCCCCGTCTCCGCCTGGGTGGGGCGGAGGGGTGGACCCCATCCGTTCGTCATCGTCTCCGATCCAGGCAGGAGACGGGTCGAGACGTCCTGCCACGGGTCCTGGGCCTCTGTGGGCGGCCCGGGGACTCGACGAGTGTACGTGGGGGCCGTTACCTTGTCGAGACGAAACGACCGTTCGGTAACGGAACGATCACGAAGCCCTGGTCAGGAGCGGGACCCGGGCGCCAGCATGAGCCCATTCTCAGGCTCGGGTGGCTCCGGCTCGCCTCAGGAGCGCTCGATGTAGACGTGCTGGGCGACCTCGGTCGGCAGCTCGATGCCGGCGTCCTCGCCCTCGACCCGGACAGCCACGTACGCCCCGGCACGCTGCACGCTCGCGACGCGACCGGGCATGACGCCCGCGATGCGCAGCTGGTGCAGCAGCTCCGGTTCGAACTGCACGGGCTCCCCGAGACGCCGCACGACACCGGTCGCCACCGCGTCGGTGCCGTCCGTCGCCGCGACGATGTTCTGCACGCCGTCGAGGAAGTGTCCGGCGGTGGGACCGCCGATCTCGGCGAGCCCGGGGATCGGGTTGCCGTAGGGGGACTCGGTCGGGTTGCCGAGCATCTCGAGCAGGCGGACCTCGACCTGCTCGCTCATCACGTGCTCCCACCGGCAGGCCTCGTCGTGCACGAACGCCCAGTCGAGCCCGATGACGTCGGCGAGCAGGCGTTCGGCGAGCCGGTGCTTCCGCATCACGTGGGTCGCGCGGGAGCGTCCCTCGCCGGTGAGCTCCAGGTGCCGGTCGCCGGAGACGACGACCAGGCCGTCGCGCTCCATGCGGGCGATGGTCTGCGAGACCGTCGGACCGGAGTGCCCCAGCCGCTCGGAGATGCGCGCGCGCAGCGGGACGATCCCCTCTTCCTCGAGGTCGAGGATCGTCCGCAGGTACATCTCCGTGGTGTCGACGAGATCGGTCACGCGTGTCGCCTCTCATGTCCGGGACCAGCCCGGTCCACCCTACTTGAGCACGACGACGAGGCGGCACCGCCGGCACGCTGGACGGACGGGAGGCACGGCGCACCTCCGCCCCGTCCGGCCGGTCCAGGGGCGGGAGCGCTGGGATACCACTGGCTAGGATCGGCGCATGGCAGACATCGTCATCCCCGCTGAACTCCTCCCCACCGACGGACGCTTCGGCTGCGGCCCGTCCAAGATCCGTGGCGCACAGCTCGAGTCCCTCGTGACCCGCGGGGCGACGATCCTCGGCACGTCCCACCGCCAGAAGCCCGTCAAGGACCTGGTCGGCAGCGTCCGCCGTGGCCTGGCCGACCTCTTCCAGCTGCCGGACGGCTACGAGGTCGTCCTCGGCAACGGCGGCTCCACCGCGTTCTGGGACGCCGCCGCCTTCGGGCTCGTCGAGCGCCGCGCCGAGAACCTGTCCTTCGGCGAGTTCGGCTCCAAGTTCGCCAAGGCCGTGCAGACCCCGTGGCTCGAGGCGCCGCACGTCGTCGAGGCACCCGGCGGCTCCCTCGCCGCACTCGAACCGGTCGAGGGCGTCGACGTCTACGCGTACCCGCACAACGAGACCTCGACCGGCGTCATGGCCCCGGTCGTCCGGGCCGAGGGCGACGCGGGCGCACTGACCGTCGTCGACGCCACGAGCGCCGCCGGCGGTGCGGCGTTCGACGTCTCCGCGACGGACGTCTACTACTTCGCCCCGCAGAAGAACTTCGCGTCGGACGGTGGCCTCTGGCTCGCGCTGTTCTCCCCCGCCGCGCTCGAGCGCGTGGAGCGGATCGCCGCGAGCGACCGGTACGTGCCCGAGTTCCTGTCGCTCAAGAACGCCGTCGACAACTCCCGGCTCGACCAGACCCTCAACACCCCGGCGCTCGCGACCCTGCTGCTGCTCGACGACCAGATCGGCTGGATCAACGAGTCCGGTGGCCTGGCGTGGGCGGACACCCGGACGCGGACGTCGTCCTCGACGCTGTACGACTGGGCCGAGGCCTCCGACTACGCGACGCCGTTCGTGACGGACCCCGCAGCCCGGTCGCAGGTCGTCGCGACCATCGACCTCGACGACTCGGTCGACGCGATGGCCGTGGCCGCGACGCTCCGCGCGAACGGGATCGTCGACACCGAGCCGTACCGGAAGCTCGGCCGCAACCAGCTCCGCGTCGCGACCTTCACGGCGATCGACCCGGACGACGTCGCGAAGCTCGTCCGGGCGATCGACCACGTCGTCGACGCGCTGCGCGGCTGACGCACCAGCACGACGGACGGGAGGCGCGGTGCCGGCTGGCACCGCGCCTCCCGTCCGTCGTCCGTCAGGTCCGACCGGGTGACCCGCGGTCAGGCCCCGTGGCGCTCCGGGTCCGTCTCCCCCGGGTCGAGCCGGTCGACCTCGAGATCCTCGTCGGGGTCGGTCGGACGGACGCGGGACGCCCGGCGGCGGGCGCCGCGGGAGCGCGTCGGGACGGTCTCCTCGTCAATGGCGTCGCCCTCGTCCTGCTCGGCGTCGTCCTGCTCGGCGGCAGCGTCCACGTCGACCCCGTCGAGCTCGTCGTCGTCCGACTCCCCGAGGTCGTCCTCGTCGTCGTCGAACTCGTCGTCGTCGGCGTCGTCGTCGTCGTCCGAGGCGTCGTCGTCCGCCTCGTCGTCGTCCGGGTCCTCGTAGTCGGCTTCCTCGTCGGCGTCCTCGTCGAGGTCGTCGTCGTCGCCCTCGTCGTCGCCCTCGTCGTCCGACTCGTCGTCGTCGCCCTCGTCGTCCTGTCCGGCGCGGTACTCCGCCATCCGGTCGGCCCACGGCACCCACTCCGGCGCGACCAGCGACCCGTCCCCCGGCATGAGCTCGACCTCGAGCACGGTGGGCTCGTCGCCCTCGACCTGCGCGACCGAGACCGTCCAGCGCCAGCCGGGGTAGCCGGGCATGCGGTTCGCGAAGAGGACGGAGACGACCCCGTCGCCCTCGTCGACCGTGCCGACCTGCTGACCGACCGTCGACTCGGGCGTGACCTCGAGCAGCGCCGTGCGCGCGAGCTCCGTGACGTCCTCCATCAGGCGTCCAGCTGGTCTGCGACGTGGCGCAGGATCGCGGCGAGACGCTCGCCGTTCTTCGGGTAGTGACCGCGGCGGAGGTCCCCGCTGATCCTGTCGAGCTCCTTCACGAGGTCCTCGACGATCACCGCCATGTCGTCCGCCGAGCGCCGGGAGCGCTTCGACAGCGACGGCTGGGTCTCGAGCAGCCGCACGGTCAGCGCCTGCGAGCCCTTCTTGCCCTGCACGACGCCGTACTCCAGGCGCGTGCCGGCCTTGACCGAGGTGGTTCCGTCCGGCAGCGAGGACGCGTGCAGGAACACGGGTTCGCCGTCGTCGCCGGTGATGAACCCGAAGCCCTTCTGCTCGTCGTAGAACTTGACCTTGCCGGTGGGCATGCGTGGTCTCCTCGTGGTCGTGGAACGGCCGTGGTGCGTCGGATATCCTGGGCCGATGGCCAAGCCGACCCGATCCACCGGGACCCCCCGCGAAGCAGCGGAGCCCTCGATGACGTTCAATCGTACCGAACGCGTCCTCGGGTTCATGATCGGTGGGATCTTCGTCGCCGGCATCCTCTGCATCATCGCCATGGTCGTGATGTGGTTGACGGTGCCGAGCGCCAACGGCTCGATGCCCTGGCCGGTCATCATGGCGATCCCGCTGATCGGTCTGCCGATCGGGATGGTGCTCGTGATCGTCCTGCTCGGCATCACGTGGTCGAAGCGCGCCCGCGAGAACCGGTCGGCACGCTGATCCCCCGCGCCGACCGTCGGGGCGGACGATGACGACCACCGCCGACCTGGCCGCCCGCCTCCGGGCGATGCCCGACGACGAGCTCGAGCGGCTCGTCGTCGCCCGACGGCTGCCCGCAGCCGTCCTCGCCGACTCCGGGCCCCAGCACGCGTCCGACTTCTTCGACCTGGCCGAGGCGCTCCGCACCGACGACGCGGTGGACGCCGCGCTCGAGCACCTGCCGCGCGCCACGCTCCTCGCGCTCCGCGACGGCGCCGCGGACCCCGACGCACTGGCACCTGCGGTCGCACTCGGCCTGGCGGACGACGCGGGCGCCGTCGACGACGCGGTCGCCGCCCGCCTGGCCGCCTCCCCCGAGGTCACGGCGCTGCGGACGGGAGGCACGGAGGAGCCCCGCCCCGCGGCCGCCGCTCCGGAGACGGCCGACACAGCCACAGACACCGATCCGGCCCGCGCCCGTGCCACCGGAGCGGAGCGCGCCTTCGCGACGATGACGGTGCTCGCCGAGCTGCTGCGCGCGGTCGACGCGGGCGAGGTCCGCGAACTGGTCAAGGGCGGCATCGGCACACCGCTCGCCCGGACGCTCGGCGAGCGCGTCGGCGCCGAGCCCGAGGTGGTGCCGGACCGCCTGGCCCTGCTCGGTCGGACGAGTCTCGCGGACGCCGGCGAGGGCCGGTGGAGCGTCACGGACGACGGTCGCTCCTGGCTCGGCACCGCCTGGCCGGAGCGCTGGGTCGACCTCGCGACGCGGTGGTGGCGGTCGCTCGACCCCGCCGTCCACGACGTGCTCGCAGCCGCGGACGACGACCTCCGCGACCTGGTGTCCGTCGGGCGCTGGGCGTTCCCGGCCGGGGCGCGCTGGCTCGACGCGGTCCTGCTCGACGTCGGCGGCACGGCCGAGGTCCTCGGCACCGCCGTCGACGGCCGGGTGACCCCGACCGGCCGTGCGGTGCTCGACGGCGACGTCGCGGCGGCCACGGCGGACCTGCCGCCGACCGTCGAGGGCGTGTACCTGCAGCACGACCTGACCGTCATCGCTCCCGGCCCGCTCTCCCCCGCGGACGACGAGGCGCTCCGGAGCGTCGCCGACCTCGAGGCGCCCGGCCTCGCCGCGCGGTACCGCGTCTCGGAGGACTCCGTCCGCCGTGCCCTCCGCGCGGGTGCGACCCGCGACGACCTGCTCGCGCTGCTCGACCGCCTGTCCGCGACCGACGTGCCCCAACCGCTGCGGTACGTCGTCGACCAGGTCGCGGCGCGCGACGGGGGCATCGTCGTCGATGTGGACCCGACCGGTACCGGGACACGGGTGGTCGGGACGCCCGACCAGCTCGACCTGGTCGGGGTCGACGCCGAGCTGCGGCAGCTGGGCTGGGACCGCCTCGACCTGACGACCCTCGCGACCGCCCACCCGCCGCACGTGGTGCACGCGGCGCTCGAGGAGCAGCGCTACCCGGCCGTGCTGACGGCCGCGGCCCGACCCGTGACGCAGGACGCGCCTCCCGTCCGTCGCCGTGCCGCCGGGCGGACGCCGGAGCAGGCCGCCCGCGCGCTCGTGGAGCGGCTGCGGCTGACGACCGAGCGCGGCGAGGCGGAGCCGGAGCAGGAGTGGCTCGGTCGGCAGATCGACCTGGCGGTGCGCGGCAAGACGCCGATCCGGCTCACGGTGCGGATGCCGGACGGCTCCGAGCGGCCGTTCTCCATCGTGCCGACGTCCGTCGCGGCCGGCCGCGTGCGGGGCCGCGACACCGCGGTGGACGTCGAGCGCACGCTGCCGCTGTCGCTCGTCGTGGCGGTCGACAGCGAGGCGTGAGGCCCCGGGCCGTCCTGCACACCCGTGCCGGAGGGGCCGGTTCTCCACCACAGCGCGCTGACGGCGACTGCTCGCAGGCGCGCCGCCTAGGCTGATCCGTCATGAACGGACCGCTGATCGTGCAGAGTGACCGCACCGTGCTCCTCGAGGTCGCCCACCCCGACGCCGAGGACGCCCGGCACGAACTCGCGGCCTTCGCCGAGCTCGAACGCGCGCCCGAGCACGTGCACACGTACCGCATCACGCGGCTCGGTCTGTGGAACGCCCGCGCGGCCGGACACGACGCCGACTCGATGACCGGCACGCTCGAGCGGTTCGCCAAGTTCCCGGTCCCGCAGAGCGTCACGGTCGACATCCGCGACACGGTCTCGCGGTACGGACGACTCGTCATCCGGCGCGAGGAGCGCGAGGACGCCCCGGCGATCGCGAACTCCCCGACCGAGGAGCTCGAGCGCCAGCCGGTCCTGCTGCTCACGGCGGAGGACCCGGCGGTGCTCGCCGAGGTGACCCGGTCGAAGCGCATCAAGCCCCTGCTCGGCGACCAGCGGTCCCCGAACGAGGTCGCGCTGCAGCCGTGGGCCCGCGGTCAGGTCAAGCAGGAGCTGGTGAAGCTCGGCTGGCCGGCGGAGGACCTGGCGGGCTACACGCCGGGGCAGCCGCACCCGATCGACCTCGACACCGAGTCGTGGCACATGCGTCCGTACCAGGAGCAGGCCGTCGACACGTTCTTCGCGCAGGGGTCCGGCGTCGTCGTGCTGCCCTGTGGTGCGGGCAAGACGCTGGTCGGCGCCGGGGCGATGGCGACCGTCAAGGCGACGACGCTCATCCTCGTCACGAACACCGTCTCCGCGCGGCAGTGGCGCGACGAGCTGCTCCGCCGCACCACGCTCACGTCCGAGGACATCGGCGAGTACTCCGGCACCTCGAAGGAGATCCGACCGGTCACCATCGCGACCTACCAGATCCTCACCGCCCGTCGGAAGGGCGAGTACACGCACCTGTCGCTGCTCGACGCGCTCGACTGGGGGCTCATCGTCTACGACGAGGTCCACCTCCTGCCCGCACCGGTGTTCAAGCTGACCGCCGACCTGCAGGCACGTCGCCGGCTCGGGCTCACGGCGACGCTCGTGCGCGAGGACGGTCGCGAGAGTGACGTCTTCTCGCTCATCGGGCCGAAGCGCTACGACGCCCCGTGGAAGGAGATCGAGGCCCAGGGGTACATCTCCCCCGCTGCCTGCTACGAGGTCCGCATCGACCTGCCGCACCAGGACCGCCTGGAGTACGCGGCGTCCGGTGACGACGAGCGCTACCGCCTCGCCGCGACCTCGCCGGCGAAGACCCCGGTCGTGCGCGAGCTCATCGGCAAGCACCACGGCGAGCAGATCCTCGTCATCGGGCAGTACATCGACCAGCTCGACGAGCTCGCCGCGTCGCTCGACGCCGCGGAGATCACGGGGTCGACCCCCGTCGACGAACGCGAGCGGCTGTTCCAGGCGTTCCGCGAGGGGTCCATCGACGTCCTGGTGGTGTCGAAGGTCGCGAACTTCTCGGTCGACCTGCCGGACGCCACGGTGGCGATCCAGGTGTCCGGCTCGTTCGGCTCACGGCAGGAGGAGGCCCAGCGGCTCGGCCGACTGCTCCGGCCGAACAAGGACGGTCTGCCGGCGTCGTTCTACACCCTCGTGGCACGGGACACGGTGGACCAGGACTTCGCGCAGAACCGGCAGCGGTTCCTCGCCGAGCAGGGGTACGCCTACACGATCCTCGACGCCGACCAGGTCCTGGCTGCCGCGTAGCCACCACACGTCCCGCTCCCAGGAAACCTCTAGGGAACGGTCAGAGGATGGTTCCATGACCGATGGCCCCAAGATCCTGATCGTCGACGACGAACCGAACATCCGCGACCTCCTCACGACCTCGTTGCGCTTCGCCGGGTTCGCCGTCCGCGCGGTCGGCAACGGTGCCCAGGCGATCTCCGCCGTGCTCGAGGAGGAGCCCGACCTGATCATCCTCGACGTCATGCTCCCCGACATGAACGGCTTCGGCGTCACCAAGCGCCTCCGGTCGTCGGGCTACACCTCGCCGATCCTGTTCCTCACCGCGAAGGACGACACCGAGGACAAGATCACCGGACTCACGGTCGGCGGCGACGACTACGTGACGAAGCCGTTCTCCCTCGACGAGATCGTCGCGCGCATCAAGGCCATCCTGCGTCGCACGATGAACGACGAAGAGGACGCCATCATCCGCGCGGGCGAGCTCACGATGGACCAGGACACGCACGAGGTCACCATCGGCGACGCGCAGATCGAGCTGTCCCCGACGGAGTTCAAGCTCCTGCGCTACCTCATGCTCAACCCGAACCGGGTGCTGTCGAAGGCGCAGATCCTCGACCACGTGTGGGAGTACGACTTCAACGGCGACGCGGGCATCGTCGAGTCCTACATCTCGTACCTCCGGCGCAAGCTCGACCAGTACTCGACCGAGCCGATCATCCAGACGAAGCGCGGGTTCGGCTACATGCTGAAGGCCACCAAGGCGTCCTGACGTCGGGCACACGGCGACCGTCCGGTTTCACCGGGCGGTCGCCGCTTATCGTTGGGGCAGCATGCACACGCGAATGAGCCGCTGGTGGGACGGGATCTCCCTGCGCACGAAGATCACCGGGATCACGGTGCTCCTCGTCGCGCTCGGACTCCTCGTCGCGGGGCTCGGCACCATGACGGTGCTGTCGACGTACCTCATGCAGCAGCTCGACAACACGGTCAAGCAGACGACCGAGCAGCTCGAGGGCCAGAACATCAGCGACGGCCAGCAGTACTGCACGCTCTCGATCGTGCTGTCGCAGAGTGCCTACGTCGCCGCGTACGACGCCCGCGGCGACCAGATCTGCCAGACGCGCGCGGCCAGCCGGCCGGACATCCGCAGCCTCGACTTCCCCGCCGCGGCCCAGTCGTCGCAGCGGTTCTCGCTGTACGACAGCCAGCACAACCACGAGTGGCGGGCCCAGGTCATCCCCGCGTCGCTGCAGAACCAGTCGAGCGGGACCTCGGAGACGGGCTTCGTGCTCGTCGCGGTGTCGAGCGCCGACACCGACCAGACCATCGCCCGGTTCACGGTGATCTTCCTGGGCTTCGGCATCTCGGTCATCCTGCTCGGCGCGATGCTCACGCGGTTGCTCGTGACGGCGACCTTCGACCCGCTGCGCGACGTCGAGGACACCGCGGCACGCTTCGCCGCGGGCGACTTCAACCAGCGCCTCGAGGCGGACACCCCGAACACCGAGGTCGGCCGCCTGAACCGCTCGCTGAACGCGATGCTCGAGCGCATCGACTCGGCGTTCGAGGACCGCGAGCGCACCATCGCACAGATGCGCCGCTTCGTCGGGGACGCCTCGCACGAGCTCCGGACGCCACTGGTGTCCCTCCGCGGGTACGCCGAGCTGTACCGCATGGGTGCCCTGCGCAAGGACGAGGACGTCGCCCAGGCGATGGACCGCATCGAGAAGGAGGCCCAGCGCATGGGCCTGCTCGTGCAGGACCTGCTCCAGCTCGCCCGGATCGACGAGTCCAAGCCGCTCGAACTCGGGCCGGTCGACCTCGTCGCGATCGCGCGCGACTCGGCGCTCGACACCATGGCCTCCAACCCGGACCGCGAGATCCAGGTGCTCGTCGAGGACTCGGTGACGGGCGTGAGCGTGCCGCAGGCCGTGCGGCCGGTCAGCACCGAGGGCTCGGACACCGGCGAGGCCCCGGTGTCGCCGCCCTCCGCCAACACCACCGGTCCGATCGCGTTCTCGCGGCAGACCATCGCGCGCCTGCGTGCCCGTCGGACCCGGGCCATGGGCCTCGACGGATTCGAGCCGTCCGACGAGACCTCGCCCCTGCCGACGGTCGTGCTGCCCGCCCGTCCGCCGATCGTCCTCGCCGAGGAGAACAAGATCCGGCAGATCGTGACGAACCTCATGGGCAACGCGATGCGGTTCACCGAGCACGACGACCCGATCGAGATCGGCATCGGCGTCGACGACGAGCGCGGCATGGCCCATCTCGACGTCATCGACCACGGCGAGGGCATCCCGCCGCAGCTGCGCGAGAAGATCTTCCAGCGCTTCTGGCGGGCCGACACCTCCCGCGCCCGCGACACCGGCGGCTCCGGCCTCGGCCTGGCGATCGTCTCCGGCATCGTGCACGCGCACCGCGGCTCCGTCGAAGTCTTCGACACCGAGGGCGGCGGCGCCACCTTCCGCGTCTGGCTCCCCCTGCTCCCCCGCGACTACACCCCCACCCACGCGTCCCCGGCCCCCGGCGCCTGACGCCGCCGGCGGGCGCGGCCGCGCGGCCCTGCCCCGCCCACCCGCTGCGCCCGCCCGTCCCGAGGGCGGCCGCCGCCGAGGTTCCGCAATTCTGCGCTCTCGGCGCGCACGACCGCGTTCTGTGCGACCGCGGCGCCACTCACGCGGCGTGTTGTGGGACCTCGCCGGCAGAGACCGTGCGCGCCAGCCCTCACCGACCGCTGCGGTCCTCGAGTCGCCGCTGCACGAAGGCCTGCCGGAGCCGCTCCAACAGCACGGCTGGGCGGGAAGCGTCCGCCGCCGTGGCGTGGATGAGGATCCACCCGTTCACGGAGAAGCCGTTCGACCGACGTCGGTCGTGCTGGAACGTCGGGCGGTCACGATGGTGGTCGCCGTCGTACTCCAGCCCGATCCGCAGCCTCGGCCACGCGAGGTCGACCCGCCCCAGGAACGTGCCGGAATCGTCGGACACGTCGACGTTCACCTCCGGTTCCGGGAAGCCCGCGTCGACGACCGTGAGTCGGAAGCGGGTCTCCATCGGGGACTCGACTCCGCTCCTCACCCGGTTCAGCGCGATGCGAGCGGTGTGGGCCGAGCGCGCGCCGGCGACGATCGCGCGACGCAGGTCGTCGGCGGTGGCCGGGCCGTCCGGGCCGACGAGCGCATCTCCGACGACGACGAGCTCCTCGTGCGTCAGGAGCGACGCGCACTCGAACCACGCGCGGCCTGGTGCGCTCACCCGAACGCCTCGGACGGTGGCGACTGCGACGTCTCCTCGAGCGCGGTGACCGATGACCTGAGGACGACGCATGACCGGCGCCGTGCCGATCGATGACACGTGCACCGGTCCTCCGTCGAACCGTGGAGGTAGCGGGACTCCCCAGAGTCGGGCTGCACTGACGTGGCTGACGAACTGGTCCGACCGGAGCACCGTCGCCACCGCCTCGACCAACTCGAGTGGCAGTTGCGCAGGAGCGCGGACACCGTGCAGGGGTGCCCGCAGGTCCTTCCTGGTGAGTCGAGTCCGCGTCGCGCCCTCGGCCAGTGCATCACGCACCCGGAACGGTCCGGCACCCGTTTCCAGCTCGATCCGACTCCCCATGGACCGAGCATCGTGCACGTTTCGCCGGTGGTGACCGCCTACCCGGGTGCCTGTGGAGAACGACGTGCGCCGTGCCTCCCGGCCGACACCCGCGACGGGAGTCCACCGAGGTTCCACGACTTGCCGTGTGAGGCGCGCCGAGGTCCCACGCCTGCGGCGAGCAGCACGCGAGATGTCGTAATTCTGGAACCTCGCGACTCACGTGCCCGCGCCCGCTCGGCCCGCTCGGCCCGCTCGGCCGCCCCGCCCCGCCCCGCCCCCGCCCCGGCACGCGGAAAGGCCCCGCACGCGCAGCGTGCGGGGCCCTTCCGTCAGGACTGCCTAGAAGTCCATGCCACCCGTGGGGTCGCCGGCCGGCATGGCCGGGTTCTTCTCCGGCTTGTCGGCGACGACGGCCTCGGTGGTCAGGAACAGACCGGCGATCGACGCAGCGTTCTGCAGCGCCGAGCGCGTGACCTTGGCCGGGTCGATGATGCCCGCGGCGACGAGGTCGACGTACTCACCGGTCGCGGCGTTGAGGCCGTGACCCGACTCGAGCTCGCGGACCTTGGCGGCGACGACGCCCGGCTCGAGACCGGCGTTCAGGGCGATCTGCTTGAGCGGCGCGTCGATGGCGACGCGGACGATGTTCGCACCGGTCGCCTCGTCACCCTGCAGGTCGAGCGAGTCGAGCGCGACGGACGCCTGGATGAGGGCGACGCCACCACCGGCGACGATGCCCTCCTCGACGGCGGCCTTCGCGTTGCGGACGGCGTCCTCGATGCGGTGCTTGCGCTCCTTGAGCTCGACCTCGGTCGCGGCACCCGCCTTGATGACGGCCACGCCACCGGCGAGCTTCGCGAGGCGCTCCTGGAGCTTCTCGCGGTCGTAGTCCGAGTCGGTCGCCTCGATCTCGGAGCGGATCTGACGGACGCGGCCCGCGATCTGCTCGTCGTCGCCGGCACCCTCGATGATCGTGGTCTCGTCCTTGGTGATGATCACCTTGCGGGCCTTGCCCAGCAGGTCGAGGGTCGCGTTCTCGAGCTTGAGGCCGACCTCTTCCGAGATGACCTGGCCACCGGTCAGGATCGCGATGTCCTGCAGCATGGCCTTGCGGCGGTCACCGAAGCCCGGAGCCTTGACGGCGACGGACTTGAAGATGCCACGGATCTTGTTCACGACGAGGGTCGCGAGGGCTTCGCCGTCGACGTCCTCGGCGATGATGAGGAGCTGCTTGCCCGCCTGGATCACCTTGTCGACGACCGGGAGCAGGTCCTTGATGTTGGAGATCTTCGAGTTGACGATGAGGATGTACGGGTCCTCGAAGACCGCCTCCTGGCGCTCCGGGTCCGTGACGAAGTACTGCGACAGGTAGCCCTTGTCGAAGCGCATGCCCTCGGTCAGCTCGAGCTCGGTGCCGAAGGTGTTCGACTCCTCGACGGTGACGACGCCCTCCTTGCCGACCTTGTCGATCGCCTCGGCGATGAGCTCACCGATGGTCGGGTCGGCGGCCGAGATCGACGCGGTCGCGGCGATCTGGTCCTTGGTCTCGATGTCCTTCGCGTTGGCGAGGAGCTGGTCGGAGACGGCGGCGACGGCCTTCTCGATGCCGCGCTTGAGCGACACGGGGTCGGCACCGGCGGCGACGTTGCGGAGGCCCTCGCGGACGAGCGCCTGGGCGAGCACGGTCGCGGTGGTCGTCCCGTCACCGGCGACGTCGTCGGTCTTCTTGGCGACCTCCTTGACGAGCTCCGCGCCGATCTTCTCGTACGGGTCGTCGAGCTCGATCTCCTTGGCGATGGAGACACCGTCGTTCGTGATCGTGGGGGCGCCCCACTTCTTCTCGAGGACGACGTTGCGGCCGCGCGGGCCGAGCGTCACCTTCACGGCGTCGGCCAGGGTGTTCAGGCCGCGCTCGAGGCCACGACGGGCCTCCTCGTCGAAAGCAATGATCTTAGCCATGTGAGTTTCTCGTCCCTCCCGGACGTCGTGCATGGGGGTCCTGCTGGCACTCAGCGTGAGCGAGTGCCAACGCCGATTCTGGCACTCGCCGGTTGCGAGTGCAACACAGCCGGGAGGCACGGGTCGACTTCCCAGGACACACCCCGCCCGGCGTTGACCACCGCGGCCACGCGGACGGCGCGGCCCGCCGGACACGACGAACGCGCCGCCCCCGAGGGGACGGCGCGTTCGCAGTGGTTCCGGGACGTCAGGCGGGTCGGACGGACTCGGCCTGCGGCCCCTTCGAGCCGGTGCCGACGTCGAACGTGACCGCCTGCCCCTCCTCGAGGACCTTGTAGCCCGACATGTCGATCGCCGAGTAGTGCACGAACACGTCCTGGCCCCCTCCATCGACGGTGATGAAGCCGAAGCCCTTCTCGGCGTTGAACCACTTCACGGTTCCGTTGGCCATGATCTCTTGCTCCCTGGTGCTGCTGGTGCGAACGACGCAGTCGCCGTCTGGCGACGACTCTGCTGGAACGCACGCGGGAGGGCAAGAGGTGTGACGTTGTTTCACGACGATGCCGTCAGAAATCAACGTGTCGGAAACACGCCCGACACACGGGCGGTCGCCGATCGGGATCAGCCGCGGTAGTCCGCCCCGAGCACGACGCTGACGTCGGCGTTCGGGAAGGCGGCGGACTGCTGCACGGCCGTGATGCCGAGCGCGTTCGCGATGCCCTGCGCCACCGCCTGCTGGTCGGCCTGCTGGTAGTACACGACCGACCCGGTGGCCCCGGTCGTACCGGCGTCGCCGGTCGAGGTCACGCGCCACCCGGCACTCGTCAGCGCCGTGCTGCCCCGGGCGGCGAGCCCGGTCGTGGTCGTGCCGTTCAGCACGACGACGCTCGTCGAACCCTGGTCGGCGGACGTCGCGGCGCTCGGTGCCTGCGAGGCGGAGGACGAGGACGACGCCGACGGCTCCCCGGACGGCGCGGCCGACGCGGAGGCCGAGGCGCTGGGCGTCGACGACGGCGAGGCCACGCCCGGGAACGACGTGCTGCCGTTCAGGAGCGCGAGCACGAGGACCCCGACGAGCACCAGGACGCCCGTGGCGAGCGCGGCCCAGGCGAACGCGATCCACCCGCGACCACGACGACGGGCACCACGGTGCGCGCCGACCCGGGGCCCGTCGGTCGCGTCGTCGAACCGGTCTCGCGGGAATCTCTGGGTCATCGTTCCTCTTCACGGGGATCGGGCGCGGGGGCGACGAAGGCGCGTGCCGCTCGTGCGCGGGTGCGTGCGTGCCGCAGGCGCTGCAGGCGTCCGACCAGCTGCGGGTCGAGGACGAGGGCGGCGGGCAGGTCGATCACGCGGTTGAGCACCTGGTAGTAGCGCGCCGGCGACATGTCGAACTCGACGCGGATGTCGGCTTCCTTCGTGCGGTCGTGCTGCGCCCGGTCGTGCTCGAACGCGAGCACGCGCTGGTCGAGCTCGCTGAGCTCGTCGGTGGGGAGGGCGGTCACGGCACTTCCGGTCACGGTCGGGTCACGGGTCTCGCACATCGTAGGGGTGGTCCGGGGCCGGACCCTGGCACGCGGCTGGACTGTCGCGAAGCCCGGTTCAGGCGAGCGGCCGGCGGAACCAGCGGACGCGGAGGCCGAACGGGTCGCAGACGGCGAGGGCGACACCGTCGAGCGAGACCGTCGCGAACGCGGCCGGGTCCGACTGGTCGACGTCGTCGGGCAGCGTCGCGGCCACACCGCCGAGGATGCCGGTGCGTTCGAGGGCGATCCAGTGCACCCGCCGCTCCCGCAGCCGGTCGACCACGCGCTGCCGGTCGGCGCCGGGCACGTAGACCAGCGTGCCCGTCGTCAGGACGACGGGCCGCACTCCGTCCGGCAGGGCGTCCAGTGCACGGTCGAGGTCGCCGGGCAGCGTCCCGCGGATCCGGACGGGAGGCACGGCGAGCGTCGCGCGCGCCGCCTCGCGCATCAGGGCGGTGCGGTCCGTCGCCTCGGGCGGGACCGCCTCGACCAGCCGCGCGAACGCGTCCGGGTCGCCCGGGTCGATCGGTGCCGGGTCGAGGGCGACCCGGGCTCCGATCCGGACCGGCACCGTCGCGGGTGCCGGGACCGTGCCCCGGACCTCGACGGTGAGGTGCAGGGCGGGGTCCTCCAGCGCGGTCGCGAACCGGACGGTGGCGTCCCCGGTCCGGTGGTCGAGCGTCACCCGGTCCGGGATCGAGCACAGCCCGGCGGCCGCACCGGCGTCGACGAGGCCGAGCGGCCGCGGGTCGCCGGTCCGCGCCGCGGCCGCGGCGAGCGCCGCGAAGAGCGGGACGACGGGTCCGAGCCGCCGCGGGTCGTTCGCCTGCACCGTGGCGGTCGCGAGGGCGCTCGTGAAGGGGAGCGGAGCCTCCCGTCCGAGCGCGCACAGCGCCCCGGGGTCCGACGGGTCGGCGCCGAGCCGCCGGGCGACCGCGAACACGAGTTCGGGCTGCCGCTGCTGCTCGGGCACGGTGTCGAGCAGCGCGACCAGGCCGTCGTCGACGGACCGGGCCCACGCGGCGTACGACGGCGAGACCGCGGCGATGCGGTCCGCGTAGGCGGCGTAGCGCTGCCGGGTGCTCGTCACGGGCGGTGCATGCCGACGTGACGGATGCCGGCCTCGTCGTACGGCTCCCCGAAGCGGACGAAGCCGTGCCGCTCGTACAGCCCCGCGACGTACTCCTGCGCGTGCAGGGCGAACGGTTCGTGCCCGTGCCGGTCGAGCACCGCGGCGACCAACCGACCCGCGATCCCCTGCCCGCGGTGGTCCGGGTGCGTGGCGACCCGTCCGATCACCCACGCCGGCGGCTGGAGACCCGACGGGTGCGCCTCGTCCCGGGCGGGCCGGACGAGCCGGAGGTACCCGACCGGATCGGCGTCCGCTCCGAACCACCAGTGCTCCGTCTCGGGCTCGCGGTCACGGCCGTCGAGGTCCTCGGCGGTGACGCGCTGTTCGAGCGCGAAGACGCGGTTCCGCAACCGCACGATGCCGTACAGTTCGTCCGTCGTCAGGCGGGTCCAGCGGACGTGGCGCACGGAATGCTCGGACATCGTGGCGAGTTTACTGAAGGGGTCGGGCACCACCATCGAGCCTCGACCGGAAGCAGGAGGAAGCAATGGCGTACAACGTCGACAAGTCCGACGCCCAGTGGCGCGAGGAGCTCTCCCCGGACCAGTACGCCGTGCTCCGGCAGGCCGGGACCGAGCGTCCGTGGACCGGTGAGCTGCTCGACGAGGAGCGCGCCGGCATCTACACGTGTGCGGCGTGCGGCAAGGAGCTCTTCAAGAGCGGTACGAAGTTCGACTCCGGCTGCGGCTGGCCCTCGTTCTACGAGTCGGTCGACCCCGAGGCCGTGCAGCTCATCGAGGACAAGTCCCTCGGCATGGTCCGCACCGAGGTCCGCTGCGCGAACTGCGGCTCGCACCTGGGCCACGTGTTCCCCGACGGCTTCGGCACGCCGACCGGCGACCGGTACTGCATGAACTCGCTGTCGCTGAACTTCTCGGCGGACTCCTCGGCCGAGTGACCCCCCGACGCGCCCGTCGTGTCCGCCGCTAGGATGGGCGCGTCAGCCGGCATGGCGCAATTGGTAGCGCACCGTACTTGTAATACGGGGGTTGCGGGTTCGAGTCCCGCTGCCGGCCCCGGTACGAAGACGAAGGGCCCGGACGGAAGCCGTCCGGGCCCTTCGGCGCGTGGAACGCGGATCAGGGGGCGTTCCGGGCGCTCGACGCGGTAACCAGCCGGTCGTCCCTCGATGGTCGCACCGTTCGGCGTCCCGCGACCACCGATCCTCCCGGTTCCGCGGGTTCCCGCACGGATCTGCAGGAAGCGGCTGCCCCGTCTGCGTCCGGGCTTGGCGGTCGCCGTGCGGTTGCCCGACGACCGCCCGGGACGGACGCTCAGCGCCCGCCCGTGATGCGCCGCTCGCGCTGGGCGACGCCGGCCGTGCCGTACGGGTAGTCGTCGATGCGCGGTGCGCTGGCGTCCGTCAGGCTGCGGAGCTCCTCGTCCGTGAGCACGAGGTCGGCCGCACCGAGGTTGTCCTCGAGCTGCGACACCGTGCGGGCACCGAGGATGACGCTCGTGACCGCCGGGCGGGCGAGCAGCCAGGCGAGGGCGACCTGCGACCTCGACGCACCGTGCGCGTCGGCGACGGCGGACACCGCGTCGAGCACCTGCCACGTGCGCTCGTCCGCGTTCCGGGCCTCCCACGCCTCCATGCCGCGCTTCGGGTCCTCGCCCAGGCGGGTCGCGCCGGTGGGGGCCTCGTCGCGCTGGTACTTGCCGGAGAGCCACCCGCCGGCCAGCGGCGACCAGGGCAGCAGGCCGATGCCGGCGTCGAGGCAGGCCGGGACGACCTCGTGCTCGATGTCGCGGACGAGCAGGTTGTACTGCGGCTGCAGCGTCACCGGCGGCGCCCAGCCGTGGGCCTTCGCCTCGTAGACGGCCTTCGTCACCTGGTAGCCGAGGTAGTTCGAGAACCCGTAGGTGCCGATCTTGCCGGCGGACACGGCGTCGTCGAGGAAGCGGAGGGTCTCCTCGATCGGCGTCAGCGCGTCCCACGCGTGCATCTGGTACAGGTCGATGTGCTCGACGCCGAGCCGTTCGAGCGAGGCGTCGAGGGCGACCCGGAGGTGTCGGCGGGACAGCCCGAGGTCGTTCGGGCCGTCGCCCTGCGGGAAGCGGCCCTTCGTGGCGAGGACGACCTGCTGCGCCTCGGTCGGGTGCGCGGCGAGCCATCGGCCGATGATCCGCTCGGACTCGTTGCCCGAGTAGACGTCCGCCGTGTCGACGAGGGTGCCGCCGGCGGCGACGAACGTGTCGATGATCTGGTGGGAGGTGGGTTCGTCGGCTTCGCTGCCGAACGTCATGGTGCCGAGGGTCAGCGTCGACACCGATGTCCCGCTGTTGCCGAGGAGTCTGTAGTCCATGGGCGGGACGCTACGCCCGGTCGGCTGGCCCCGAGGGGACCCGCCAGTACCCGTCAGGGGAAGCGCACTGCCCGGTCAGCGCCCCTGGGACAGGAAGGCGATCGCTCGTTCGCGGAAGTCGCGCGACGTCGGCGCATTGAAGTGGTTCCGCCGCGGGATCTCGAAGAACGACGCGTCCGGCGCCGCCTCGGCCAGGCGCACCGCGCTGTCCCGGATGCCGTCCTCGCTGCCCGCCGCCATCAGGATCGGCTGCGCCGGTGCGTTCTCGGGCGTCGGCTCGACGCTGTTCCGCATCCCCTCGACCATCGCCACGAGCGCCCGCAGGTCGTTCCCCTCGACGTTCGCGGCCATCTGCAGGTACCCGCGCGTGACGCGGTCCTCGACGGGCGTGCCGTCGGCGATGTACGCCTTCGCCTGGTCGACCGCCACCCGTCGCATCGGGTCGGCGTCGGGGATCCCGCCGAGCACGGCCCGCGAGATGCGGTCGGGGATCTGCTCGGCGGTGTGCCAACCGACCCGGGCGCCGAGCGAGTACCCGAGGAAGGCGACGTCGGTGAGCAGGTACGTGTCGACGACCGTCGTGACGTCGGCGACGAGCAGCTCCATCGAGTACGCCGACGGGTCGTGCGGCTTCGACGACGCCCCGTGGCCGCGCTGGTCGAGCGCGACGACCCGGTAGCCGGCGCGGACGAGGTCGCGGGTCCACCCCGAGGCGTGCCAGTTGAGGACGGCGCCGGAGGCGAACCCGTGCACGGCCACCACGACGGGGGCGTCCGGGTCACCGAAGTCGTACGTCGCGAGCTTCAGGCCGTCCGGGGACATCACGGCACGGGGACGGGGCGCTTCGGGGACGAGTGACATGTCCCCACCAGGCTACCGGGGCATGGTGGTCCCCATGGACGGCTACGGCGGCGATCAGGTCCGGGCGGCGGAGCGGCCGCACCTCGAGGCGGGCGAACCCCTCATGCAGCGTGCGGCGGACGGGCTCGCCCGCATCGTGGGCGACCTGCTGGACGACCCGGCGGTGCGCCCGCAGGACGGGTCCGGGTCCGTCCTGCTCCTGGTGGGCAGCGGCGACAACGGCGGTGACGCCCTGTTCGCGGGTGCGCGGCTGGCGTCGGCCGGGAGGCACGTGGCGGTGCTGCGCGTCGGCGCACGGGTCCACGAGGCGGGCCTGGCAGCGGCGCTGGACGCCGGGGCGCGCCTCCTGGACGGCCCGTCGGACCCCGGGGCGGACCGTGACGACGCGGGCGCTGCCGACATCCTGCGGGCGGCTGCGACGTCGGACGCCGAGCGCCTGGCGGCGGTCGCCGCCGAGGCCGCCGCGGCGACCGACCTCGTGCTCGACGGCATCCTCGGCATCGGCGCCGGCGGCGGCACACCCCTGCGCTCTCCCGCTCGGCAGGTCGTCGACGCGATCCGCGAGCTCGCCCGCGACCAGCGCGCCCCGTTCGTCGTCGCCGTCGACGTGCCGAGCGGCATCGACGTCGACACGGGTGCCGTCGCGGACGAGCACGTGCTGCACGCCGACGTCACGGTGACGTTCGGCGGGGTGAAGGCGGGCCTGCTCACCGGCCCCGGCGCGACGCTCGCCGGTCGGATCGAGCTCGTCGACGTGGGCATCGGTGCGGACCTGGCGACCGTGGAGCCGCTGGTCCGCACCTGATCGGTGGTGTCAGGCCGCGCCGGCGTCGACCCCGTCGACCACGTCCGGACGGGCCTCGAGCCAGGTGTCGACGAAGTGCCGGTAGTTCGCGGCGATGAGCTGCTCGGCCGCCTCGTGGTCGAGTCCCTGCTGCACGACGTCGTCGAGGGCGTCCTCCCAGTTGCTCCGACCGATCGCGAAGCCGACGAACCCGTCGACGGGTGCCGCGGTGCGGAGCCAGTGGTCGAGCTGCTCCTCGGGGGCGTCCCGACCGAGCACGATGCACTGCACGCCGTCACGACCACCGGCACGGGCTGCGGCCACGACGCGCTCGGCGTCCTCGGCGCGGTCCAGGCCCTCGAGCTTCCACACGTCGGGCTCGACGCCGTGCTCCTGCAGGAACCCGATCGACTCGACGACGAGCCCGGGGCGGACGTCGCGGTCGTAGTCGTCGGCCTGCGCCTGCTGCTCGTCGGTGCCGGGCACGAGCAGCTCGACCAGGAACGCCCGGTCGGCGTCGTGCAGCGTGCGGGAGACCTCGGCGAGCCGCTCGGCCTGCGCCGTCCGGTCGTCGGCGTCGAAGGCGGGGTTGTCGCGGACGAGCACCTTCACGAAGTCGGGGTCGAACGAGTCGACGTGCGCGATCCAGTCGTCGCCGTACTCGAGCTCGAACCAGGCGCGACCGGAGCGCTCGATCGGCATCGCGAGCTGGAGGCCGGCCTCCCGGACCAGCCGGGCGACGTCGGCGCCGTACCGCTCGTCGACGAGGACGCCGGTGCGTGTCCGCGATGCCCCCGCGGCGAGCGCCGTCAGGACTCCGCGGTAGACCAGCTGCTTGCCGGCGCGGACGCGCTGGGCGTCGGCCTCGTCGGCCGGTTCGCCGGACTCGTCGCCGTAGGTGTGCTCGAGGAGCGAGGAACGCTGGTCCATCGCGAGGAGGAAGAGGGGGTGCTGTTCGTCGAGGTCGGCCATGCCGCCATGCTGCTCGCACCCCCTCGGTGCGGACTCAGTGGGCGCGGTACAGCTCCGGCGCCGGCAGCCCGTGGGCGGCACGGATGCTGCGCGCGATGCCCTCGATCGCGACGAGCGCGTCGACGACGGCCTCGGCGGTGACGGGGAACGGCATGTTGTGGATGGTCTCGCCCTCCACGGTGGCGGCGTCGGCGACCGCCCGCAGGACGTCGCGGTCGTCGACCGTCAGACCGATCTCGGTGAGCGTGTTCGGCAGCCCGACCTTCGTGGTGAACACGACGAAGTCCTCGATCTCCTCGGCGGGGGCGCCCTCGAGGACGAGCTGCGCGATCGTGCCGACGTTGACCTTCTGCCCGTGCGCGAGCCCGTGCGCCTGGGGTGCGGCGGTCAGGCCGTTGTGGATCGCGTGCGCCGCGGCGAGCCCGCCCGACTCGAAGCCGAGGCCGGAGAGGAGCGTGTTCGCCTCGACGACCTTCTCGAGCGCGGGCGTGACGACCTTCGCCTTCACGGACTCGATCGCCTGGAGCGCGTTGTCGTGCAGGAGCTCCCACGACAGCTTCGCGAGGGCCACACCGGTCTCGGTCTGCAGCCCACCCGCCATCGTGTCGGCGTTCGCGCGCTTCGCAGCCCGGGCCTCGACCCAGGTCGCGAGGGCGTCGCCGATGCCCGCGACGAGGAACTGCACGGGGGCGTTGGCGACGAGCTTCGTGTCGATGAGCACGAGGTCGGGGTTGTGCGGGAAGAAGCGGTACTCGATGAACTCCCCCTCCTCCGAGTAGACGACCGCGAGCGCGGAGGTCGGGGCGTCGGTGCTCGCGGCGGTCGGCACGCTCGCCCAGCGGATGCCGGCGAGGTGCCCGGATGCCTTCGCGGCGTCGATCGCCGAACCGCCACCGAGGCCGACGACCACGTCGCTGTCGGTCGCGCGGATCGTCTCGACGAGGTCGTCGATGGCCTGCGGGGTGGCGAACCGACCGAAGCCGACGCGCTCGACGGGCAGGTCGGCGTCGGCGAACGAGGTGCGCACGGCCTCCTCGACGATGCCCCAGACGACGTCGTCCGCCACGAGGAGCGGGCGTCGGCCGATCGGGGCGACGAACTCGCCGACGCGGGTGATCGCGTCCTTGCCCTGCACGTAGCGGGCGGGGCTCATGACGGTGCTGATCGGAGTGGCCATGGTGCTGCTTCCTTCCGGGTGGTGACGAGCGCTTGCACGACAGGTGTCGGCTCAGACGACGAGCCCGACGCTACGCGGGCCGGCTGCGGGTACGGTCTGCGGCATGACGTTCAACGACGACTCGAAGCTCAGCGGCGGGAAGGTGCAGCGCCGCGGACGGACGGCCGCGATCGGCGGTGGCACGGTCGGCATCGGCGCGATCGTGGTGTTCCTCATCGCGCAGTTCACCGGGGTCGACCTGAGCGGCTTCGTCGACGACGGCACCACGCAGGTCCAGGACCAGGGCCAGACGGTGCAGCCGGCCGAGGAGTGCCGGACCGGCCGCGACGCGAACCAGCGGGTCGAGTGCCGGATGGAGGGCGCCGCCGAGTCCCTCGACGACTACTGGACCGACGAGTCCCGACAGCTCGGCATCTCGTACGAGACGCCCGGCTTCGTGCTCTTCGACGGGTCGACCGGCACCGGGTGCGGTCAGGCCTCCGCCGCCACCGGCCCGTTCTACTGCCCGCCGGACCGCTCGATCTTCCTGGACACCGCCTTCTACGACGACCTGCAGTCGCAGTACGGGTCCTCCGGCGGTCCGCTCGCCCAGATGTACGTCGTCGCGCACGAGTGGGGGCACCACGTCCAGCAGCTCCAGGGCACCTTCGCGGACACCGACCGCTCCGGCACCGGGGCGTCGTCGGGCAGCGTCCGCGTCGAGCTCCAGGCGGACTGCTACGCCGGGGCGTGGGTCGGTTCGGCCGCGACGACCGAGGACGCGGACGGCCGGACGTTCTTCGAGCCGATCAGCCGGTCACAGATCGCCGATGCCCTGTCCGCGGCGAGCGCGGTCGGCGACGACAGCATCCAGGAGCGGGCGACCGGTCGCGTCGACCCGGACTCGTTCACGCATGGCTCCAGCGAGCAGCGCCAGGCCTGGTTCACCCGCGGGTACGAGCGCGGCGCGACCGCGTGCGACACGTTCAGCGTGCCGGGGTCGTCCCTCTGACCGAGATCCGGACCGGCTGATCAGTCGCCGGACGGGCTCGGGGTCGCGCTGGCCGAGGGGGTCGGCGTGGGCGTCGACTCGGTCGAACCGGCCGCTGACACCACGAACGTGCGGAAGTCGTCGTTCGTGATGGGCGAGGTCAGCTCGTACTGCTTGCCGTTCACCAGCACCAGCGGCGGTCCGGGGAAGGCGTCGAGCGTCGAGCCCGGGATGTCGCCGTCCGTCACGTCGGTCGTGCGCTCGTCGACCCACTTCGCGTACGTCTGGTCCTGGATGCAGTCGCGGATCGCCGCCTGGTCCTGCACGCCGTCGACGCCGGTGACGATCCGCTCGAGCTGCGCGTTCGTCAGACCGGACGTGCCCTGCTCGGGCTGCCGGGCGAAGAGCGCCTGGTTCACGGCGTAGAACTGCCCCGGGGAGCGGTCGGCCACGCAGGCCGCCGCGTTCGCCGCCCGGAGCGAGTACTTCGTGCCCTGCGACCGGTTGGTCAGCACGGCCACCGGGTGGATGTCGACCGTGGCGGCGCCGGAGTCGACCAGGCTCGCGATGTAGTCGCCGTTCGCCCGTTCGAACTGCGCGCACGTGTCGCAGAGGTAGTCGACGTACATGGTGATGCGGACCGGGTCCGAGGCGTCGGTCGCACTCGGCGACGGCGACGCGGGCGCCCCGACGGGCTGCAGACCCTGCCCGATGGTGATCCCGCCCTGCGACATCGTCGACGGGCCGGGACCGGCGGGCTTGACGGAGTCGACGAGCACCAGCGTCACGACGGCGACCGCCGCGAGGAGCACCACACCGAGCCCGATCCGGAGCCCGAGCCGCGTCCCGCGCTGCCGACGCTTCTGCTGCGTCCGTGCTCGCTGGGCACGCTGCCGTGCGGCTTCTCGTCGTTCGTTGCGCGCGGCGCGTGCGTCACCCTCGGGGCGGTTGGTCATGCGTCGATGGTCCTCACGTTGATCCTGACGTCCGTGCGGCCTTCCCCCGGTACGCCGGACGGACCCACCGATGGTAGTGGTCCTTCCTGGGACCAGCCAACCAGGTCGTCCCCGACACTGGCGCTGCCCGGGGAAGTCGTGTTGTATGAGCAGCGATGGTCGACGGCGACCATCCGGGGCCCCCTCGGGCAACCGCTTCACAACGGATCGTCCGGCACGTACCTGCCGGTGAAGGAAGGATCGAACGCTCATGGCGTCCGTCACCTACGACAAGGCAACCCGTCTCTACCCCGGAGGCACCCGCCCCGCGGTCGACTCCCTCGACCTGGACGTCGCCGACGGCGAGTTCCTCGTCCTCGTCGGCCCCTCGGGCTGCGGCAAGTCCACCTCCCTGCGCATGCTCGCCGGCCTCGAAGAGGTCAACTCCGGCGCCATCCGCATCGGCGAGCGCGACGTCACCGACGTCCCGCCGAAGGACCGCGACATCGCGATGGTGTTCCAGAACTACGCGCTGTACCCGCACATGACCGTCGCCGAGAACATGGGCTTCGCGCTCAAGATCGCCGGCGTCGGCAAGGAGGAGCGCGCCACCCGCGTGCAGGAGGCCGCCAAGCTCCTCGACCTCGAGCAGTACCTCGGCCGCAAGCCGAAGGCGCTCTCCGGTGGTCAGCGTCAGCGCGTCGCGATGGGTCGCGCGATCGTCCGTCAGCCCCAGGTGTTCCTCATGGACGAGCCGCTGTCGAACCTCGACGCCAAGCTCCGCGTCCAGACCCGCACCCAGATCGCGTCGCTCCAGCGCCGCCTCGGCGTCACCACGGTCTACGTCACGCACGACCAGACCGAGGCGCTCACCATGGGCGACCGCATCGCGGTGCTCAAGGACGGCATCCTGCAGCAGGTCGGCTCGCCGCGCGACCTCTACGAGAAGCCGAACAACGTGTTCGTCGCCGGCTTCATCGGTTCGCCGGCCATGAACCTGCTCCCGGCCGACGTCATCGAGGGCGGCATCAAGTTCGGCACGCTCAACCACCCGATCGACCGCGACACCCTGTCGAACGCCCGCTCGGGCAACGTCACGGTGGGCATCCGCCCGGAGGACGTCATCGTGTCGACCTCCGGCGAGGGCCTGCCCGTCACGGTCGACGTCGTGGAGGAGCTCGGCGCCGACGGCTACCTCTACGGTCACGCCGACGTGAACGGCCAGCGCACCGACATCGTCGCGCGCGTCGACGGCCGCTCGCACCCCTCGATCGGCGACACGATCGTCATCGCGCCGAAGCAGGGCCACGTGCACGCCTTCGACACCGAGTCGGGCGAGCGCCTCGACGACAAGGCCGTCATCAGCGCCTGACGCGCGAACAGCCGGACGGGAGGCGCGGTGCCAGCTGGCACCGCGCCTCCCGTCTGTGAGACCGCCGGACCGACACCGGACACCGCACCGACAGGAGCCACCCGTGCCCGACTCCCTCGCCATCACCGCCGCCACGGTCGACCCCGGTCTGCTCGACCTGCCGTGGGACGTCCCGCTGGAGGACTGGCCGGACGACGTCATCGTCGCCCTCCCGAAGGGCATCTCGCGGCACCTCGTCCGCTTCGTGCACCTCAGCGGGTACGTCGCGGCGGTGAAGGAGACGGGTGAGGAGGTCGCACGCTCGGAGTACGAGATGCTCCGCACCCTGCAGCGCATGGACGTGCCGTGCGTGGACCCGGTCGCCGTCATCACGAACCGCGTCGACGAGCACGGTGAGCCGCTGCACCCGGTGCTCGTCACCCGGCACCTGCGGTTCTCGCTGCCCTACCGCGCGCTGTACTCGCAGACGCTCCGCCCCGAGACCGCCACGCGCCTCGTCGACGCGCTCGCCCTGCTGCTCGTCCGCCTGCACGTCATCGGCTTCTACTGGGGCGACGTCTCCCTGTCGAACACCCTGTTCCGCCGCGACGCCGGAGCCTTCGCCGCGTACCTGGTCGACGCCGAGACGGGGAAGCTCTACCCCGGCGGCCTGTCGAACGGGCAGCGCGAGAACGACCTCGAGGTCGCCCGCGTGAACATCGCCGGTGAGCTCCTCGACCTCGAGGCCGGCGGGCGCCTCGACGAGAACGCCGACGCCGTCGACGTCTCGAACCGGATCGTCGCCCAGTACCGGACGCTCTGGAAGGAGCTCACCGGCACCGAGCAGTTCGACGTCAAGGAGCGGTGGCGCATCAACGACCGCGTCGAACGGCTCAACGCGCTCGGCTTCGACATCGAGGAGCTCTCGATCCACACGACCGAGGGCGGGTCGCAGGTGCGCATCCAGCCGAAGGTCGTCGACGCCGGGCACCACCAGCGTCGGCTGCTGCGCCTGACCGGCCTCGACGCCGGCGAGAACCAGGCCCGCCGACTGCTGAACGACCTCGACGCGTACCGGGCACGCAACGGCCGCGACCAGCTCGACGAGGAGATGGTGGCGCACGAGTGGGTGTCGCGGGTGTTCGAGCCCGTCGTCCGCTCGATCCCGCGGGACCTCCGGGGACGGCTCGAACCCGCCGAGGTGTTCCACGAGCTGCTCGAGCACCGCTGGTACATGTCCCAGGAGGAGGAGCGCTCGGTCTCGCTGCCCGAGGCCACCACCGCGTACATCAACGACGTGCTGCGCCACCGTCGTGACGAGCGCCTGCTCATCAACCCGCCGACGTCGTCGATGACCCTGCCGATCCCCGTGGTGGACGACGACGGGTCGGCGGACGAGTCCGACGACGTCGAGGACTGGCGCGCCTCCGTCTGACGGCCCCCGCCCGCTCGGACGGGAGGCCCGGTGCCGGTCCCGTGGACCGGCACCGGGCCTCCCGCGGTGCGTTGGTTCGCTGGTGCGCTGGTGCGGGCTGCTACTCGGCGCGACGGCGCCGGGCGACCTCCCACAGCGTGACGCTCGCGGCGATGCCAGCGTTGAGGGACTCGGTCGCGCTCGAGATCGGGATCGAGACGACCGCGTCGCAGGTCTCGGTCACGAGTCGGGACAGCCCCTTGCCCTCGGAGCCGACGACGATGACGATCGGCCGGTCGGCGAGCTCGAGCTGGTCGAGCTGCACGTCGCCGTCGCCCGCGAGACCGAGCACGAAGAGCCCCATCGACTTGAGCGACTTCAGGGTCTGGGTCAGGTTCGGTGCCATCGCGACGGGCGTGCGGGCAGCCGCGCCGGCGGAGGTCTTCCACGCGCTCGCCGTCACGCCGACCGATCGGCGCTGCGGGACGATGACGCCGTGGCCGCCGAACGCCGCCGTCGAGCGGATGATCGCACCGAGGTTGCGCGGGTCGGTGATGCCGTCGAGGGCGACCATGAGCGGGACCTCGTCCCGCCCGAAGGCGCGCTCGGCGAGGTCCTCCGCCACGGCGTACTCGTACGCCGGGACCTTGAGGGCGACGCCCTGGTGCACGCTGTCGTGCCCCGTGATGCGGTCGAGCTCCGGCCGCATGATCTCCATGATCGGGACGCCGCGGTGGTTGGCGAGCGCGAGGATCTCCTTGACGCGATCGTCCACCTCGATGCGGGCGGCGATGTAGAGGGTCGTGGAGGGGGTCTTCGTGCGGAGGGCCTCGAGCACCGAGTTGCGGCCGGTCACGAGCTCCGAGTCGTCGGACTTCCGCTGCGGCGGGCGACCGGTGCGCTGCTGCGGCGAGCTCGACGCCCCGTGACGACCACGGGCGGCGTCGAGCCGCTCCTTGGCGGCCTTGCGCTTGCCGGCGGGGTGGTACGGGCGGTCCTCGGCCTTCGGCGTCGGCTTCCGACCCTCGAGCGCCTGGGCGCCCTGGCCGCCGGAGCCGACCTGCTTGTTGCCCTTGCGGCCGGAGCGGACGGCGCCGGGCCGGCCCTTCCTGCTCCCCGAGACGTTCTTCATGCGTAGCTCCTGTTCGGCACTGCCGTGGTCAGGCGATGCTCCAGCGTGTTCCGGACGGTGTGTCCTCGATCGTGATGCCCGCTGCTGCGAGATCGTCGCGGTACCGGTCGGCGGCCGCGAAGTCACGTGCTGCCCGTGCGTCGGTGCGCTCCTGCAGGAGACGCTCGACGAGAGCGGCGAGCGGTGCGGCAGCGACGTCGTGGCCGGTGCCGGACCAGTGGGCTGCGCGCGGGTCGATGCCGAGCACCTCGACCATCGCAGCCACCTGATGGTACGCGGTTCCGAGCGCATCCGCATCGTCGGCGTCGAGGGCGGCGTTCCCGGCCCGGACGGTCTCGTGCAGCACGGCGAGGGCCTGGGGCACCGCGAGGTCGTCGTCCATCGCGGTCCCGAAGGCCTCCGGCACGCCCGGGGCGTCCCGCATCGGGACACCTGCGAGCCGGGCACCGGCGCGCTCGAGGAAGCCCGCGATCCGGTCGTAGGCCGCCTCGGCCTCGACGAGGGAGCCCTCGTGGTGGTCGATCGACGACCGGTAGTGCGCGGCGCCGAGGAAGTAGCGGACCACGGCGGGTCGGGCGGCAGCGAGGAAGTCGGCGGCGAAGATCGAGTTGCCGAGCGACTTCGACATCTTCTGCCCCTCGACGGTCACGAGCCCGTTGTGCAGCCAGTACGACGCGAAGGGGTCACCGGCCGCGGTCGACTGCGCGAGCTCGTTCTCGTGGTGCGGGAAGCGCAGGTCGAGTCCACCGCCGTGGATGTCGAACGCCGGACCGAGGTACCGCCGCGACATCGCGGAGCACTCGATGTGCCACCCCGGTCGCCCGGGACCCCACGGGGAGTCCCACGTGGCCGTGCCCGGCTCGCCCGGCTTCGCGCCCTTCCACAGCGCGAAGTCGCGGGGGTCCCGCTTGCCGCGCGGGTCCGCGTCGGCCGCCTCGACCATGTCCTCGCGGCGCTGTCGGGTGAGGGCGCCGTACGCCTCCCAGCTCCCGGTGTCGAAGTACACGTCGCCGGAGCCGTCGGCCGCCGCGTAGGCGTGCCCGCGCTCGATCAGACGCTCGATGATGTCGTGCATCTGCGGCACGCTCGCCGTCGCCCGCGGCTCGTAGGTCGGGGCGAGGATGCCGAGGGCGTCGTACGCGGCGGTGAACTCCCGCTCGACGCGGTAGGCGCGGGCGAACCACTCCTCGTCGGTGCCGGCGGCCAGGTCGAGCACCTTGTCGTCGATGTCGGTGACGTTCCGGACGAGGGTCACCCGGTAGCCGCGGTACGTCAGCCACCGCCGCCAGATGTCGTAGACGAGGGCGGAGCGCAGGTGCCCGATGTGCGGCGACGACTGCACCGTGGGGCCGCACACGTACATGCTGACCTGTCCGTCGACCAGCGGGACGAGGTCGACGACGGCGGCGGCGCGGGAGTCGTGGAGGCGAACGGTCACGCCCACCACCCTAGGACGTCAGGCCGGTCGGACGACGGCCGTCGCGATCGCGGCGAGCCCCTCACCGCGGCCGGTCAGCCCGAGGCCGTCGGTCGTCGTGCCGGAGACGGCGACCGGAGCGCCGACGACGGCGGCGAGTGCGGCCTGCATCTCGTCCCGCCGGCCGCCGATGCGGGGGCGGTTGCCGACGACCTGCACCGTCACCGAGGTGGGGACGAGGCCGGCCTGCCGCAGGAGCTCGACGGCGCCGCGGACGAACACGTCGCCCGCCGCACCGGCGTAGCGCGGGTCCGACGTGCCGAAGCGGCCGCCGATGTCGCCGAGCGCGCCGGCGGACAGCAGGGCGTCGCACACCGCGTGCGCGACCGCGTCGCCGTCGCTGTGCCCGGAGAGGCCGGGTTCGCCGGGGAAGTCGAGGAGTCCGACGCGGCACGGCGATGCGGCGTCGAACGCGTGCACGTCGACTCCGAGGCCGATCCGCACCGTCGACGCCGCGGCACCGGCGACGAGCGCCTCGGCCCGGGCGAGGTCCCACCGGGTCGTGATCTTGAAAGCGTCCGCGCTGCCCGGCACGGTGCGGACCGTGCCACCGGCCGCGCGGAAGACACCGGCGTCGTCGGTCTCCGACCGCTGCGAGGACGCGTAGGCCGCGCGGAGTGCTCCGAGCGGGAACACCTGCGGGGTCTGCACCCCGACGAGCGCCGAGCGGTCGACGGTCTCGACGACCTCGTCGCCGTCGACGCGCTTCACCGTGTCGGTCACGGGCAGCGCCGGGACCACGCCGTCACCGGTCGCACGAGCCCGGTCGAACACCGCGTCGAACTGCGCCGCCGGCGTCAGGCACCGCGCGGCGTCGTGCACGCCCACCCACTCGACGCCGTCGGGCAGGGCGTCGAGCCCCGCCTGCACGGACGCGTGCCGGTCGGCGCCGCCCGGCACGACCGCGGTCAGCCCCGCGGCCGGACCGGCGACGGCGCCGACCAGTGCGCGGCACTCGTCGAGCCGTGCAGCCGGGGCGACGACCACGACGAAGGTCGGTTCGGCCGACGTGAACACCGTGCGGACCGCGCGGGTGAGCATGAGTTCGCCGGCGACGGGCACGAACGCCTTGGCGTCGCCGATGCCGAGCCGGGTCCCCGAGCCCGCCGCAACGACGACGACCGCCCTGCTCACCCGGTCGGGGAGCAGGACGGTCGTCGTGTGGTCCAGTGGTGGCCCGCGCTAGGAGGCGAGGACCTCGTCGAGGACGGTCGATGCCTTGTCCTCGTCGGTCTTCTCGGCCAGGGCGAGCTCGGAGATCAGGATCTGCCGCGCCTTCGCCAGCATCCGCTTCTCCCCCGCGGAGAGCCCGCGGTCCTGGTCGCGGCGCCAGAGGTCGCGGACGACCTCGGACACCTTGATGACGTCACCCGACGCCAGCTTCTCCAGGTTCGCCTTGTACCGACGCGACCAGTTCGTGGGCTCCTCGGTGAAGGGCGCTCGCAGGACCTCGAAGACCTTGTCGAGGCCCTCCTTGCCGATGACGTCGCGGACGCCGACCAGGTCGACGTTGTCCGCCGGTACCTCGATCGTCAGGTCGCCCTGCGTCACGCGCAGCTTCAGGTAGACCTTCTCCTCACCCTTGATGACGCGCGTCTTGACTTCAGAGATGGTTGCCGCCCCGTGATGGGGGTAGACGACGGTCTCGCCGACCTCGAATTGCATGTATCAGGCTCCGTTCCCAGGATCCCCAGTTTACCACAGGGGCACCTCGGCCACGGGGGCCTGGGCACCTGCCCTCCCCGGCGATCGCTAGGATGGAGCCGGACCGTCCGGTCCACAACGTGATCTTCCGGAGGAATCTCTTGCGAGCTCGGGTACTCGTGTCCGTCGCCGTTGCGGCATCCATCGCGCTCGGCGCCACCGGCTGCGAGTTCATGTCGCCCGCGCACACCAAGGAGATCAAGCAGATCACCGACGGCGTGAACGTGACGACCGGCGACCTCGACATCCGCAACGCGCTCTTCATCTCGGACGACGCCGACGACGCCCGCTTCATCGGCACGCTCATCAACCGCGACGCCTCGGACGACATCACCCTGTCGATCGAGGTCGGGGGCGACACCCAGACCGTCGTGGTCCCGGCGAACGGTCGCGTCGACCTCGGCGCGAACACCCCGTCCTCGGCGAGCACCGCCGGCGGCGACTCGCAGGAGGGCGCCGGCTCGCAGGGCTCCGAGGTCGCGGACTCGAAGGCCGTGCTGTTCGACGCCTCCGACGTCGTCGCCGGGTCCCTCGTGAAGACCTACTTCTCGTACTCCGGTGCCGAGGGCGTCTCGGCGTCCGTCCCCGTCCTCACGAGCTCGCTCGAGGAGTACCAGACCCTCGCACCGACCCCCACCCCGTCGAGCTCCGCGACCTCGCCGTCGGAGAGCGGCAGCCGCCCGACCGGTGACGCGACCGCTCCGGGCACGCAGCCGAGCGACTCGCAGACCGACTCGTCCGAGGGCGACAGCGGCTCGAACTGACCACGCTGCGCGCCGGACCGGCGCGCACCAGACGCAACGCACCGGAGGCCCGGTGCCGGCCTTCCGGACCGGCACCGGGCCTCCACTGCGTGACAGCTCGCGTCAGCCCTCGATCCGGTACCCCAGACCGCGGACCGTCACCAGGATCTCCGGGGCGCTCGGCACCCGCTCGATCTTCGAGCGGATCCGCTTGATGTGCACGTCGAGCGTCTTCGTGTCGCCGAAGTAGTCGGAGCCCCACACCCGGTCGATGAGCTGCCCGCGGGTCAGCACCCGGCCGGCGTTGCGGAGGAGCAGCTCGAGGAGCTCGAACTCCTTGAGCGGCATCGGCGTCTCGGACCCGTCCACCGACACCGTGTGGCGCTCGACGTCCATGCGGATGCCACCGACCTGCAGGATGCCGCTGTCGCCCGGGTCGTCCTCGGTCCGACGGCGCAGCACCGCCCGGATCCGCGCGAGCAGCTCCCGCGTCGAGTACGGCTTCGTCACGTAGTCGTCGGCGCCGAGCTCGAGCCCCACGACGATGTCCACCTCGGAGTCCTTCGCGGTGAGCATGATGATCGGGACGTTCGACCGGGTGCGGACCTGGCGGCACACCTCGGTGCCGCTCAGCCCCGGCAGCATGAGGTCGAGCAGCAGGAGGTCGGGGTCCTCCGCGTCGAACTTCGACAGCGCGGTCACGCCGTCCGCGGCGACGGAGGTCTCGTAGCCCTCTCGCTGCAGGAGGAACTCCAGGGGCTCGCTCAGGGCCGGCTCGTCGTCGACGATGAGGATCTTGGTCACGATGGCTGCTCTTCCAGTTGCTCTTCGAGTGCGGTGGTGAGGTCGGGATCCGCCTCGGGCAGGCGGATCGTGAAGGTCGAGCCCTTGCCGGGCTGGGACCAGACGCGCACGTCGCCGCCGTGGTTGCCGACGACGTGCTTGACGATCGCGAGTCCGAGTCCGGTCCCGCCGGTGGCTCGCGACCGTGCCGGATCGACGCGGTAGAACCGCTCGAACACGCGGTCGAGATCGGACTCGGGGATGCCGACGCCCTGGTCGGTCACCGCGATCTCGACGAACCCCTTCGACAGCCGCACGCCGACACCGACGCGTGTGTGGTCCGGGGAGTACTTGACGGCGTTCGCGATGAGGTTCGACACCGCGACCTGCAGCAGCCCCGGGTCGCCCATGACCCGCAGCTTCGACTTCTTCGCGCGCACCAGCTCGATCGACCGTGCCCGCGCGACGACCTCGTTCGCGTCGACGGCGGCCTGCACGACCTTGTCGATCGACGTCTCCTCGCTGTTCTCGAGCGTGTCGACGGACTGCAGGCGGGACAGCTCGATGATGTCCTTCGTCAGGGCGCCGAGCCGCTCGGACTCGGTGACGAGCTGCGAAGCGAACTTCTTCACGTGGTCCGGGTCGTCGGCTGCGAGCACGAGGGTCTCGGAGAGCAGCCCGATGGCGCCGATGGGCGTCTTGAGCTCGTGCGAGATGTTGGCGACGAAGTCGCGACGGACCTCGTCGATGCGCCGGCTCTCGGTCAGGTCGTCCGCCGTCAGGAGCACGTACCGGTTGCCGAGCTGCGCGGCCCGGAAGCTCAGGTAGCCGATCAGCTCCCCGCGTCGGCCGCGCGGGAGCTCGAGGTCCTCGGAGCCCATCTCGCCGCTCCGACGGACCCGGTCGACGAGCTCGACCAGCTCGTCGTGCACGAGCTTGCGCCGGACCACCAGCCCGACCGTGAGCGCCTGCGGGGACGCGGCGACGACCGTGTTCGACGGGTCGACGACCACGGCCGGGTTGTGCATCGTGGCGATGACCGCGGCGACACCGTCGGGCAGCGTCCGCTCGGCGACGTCGGCTGCCCGGGCCGTGCGCTCGGCCGTGATGATCAGCACCACGACACCCGCGCCGAACACCCCGCCGAGGAGCATCGACAGTGGCACGAGCCACGCGTTGTCCATGCCGCCAGTGTAGGGACGGTCACACGGGGTTCCGACGCCGTTCACCCGCCCGGGCCTGCTCTCCCGCTGCTCGGGACGAGGTGTTCAGCCGCAGGTCACCGTTCGTTCACCTGGGCTGACGACACTCGTCCGGTACGCATCAGAGAGGCACATCCCCCATGCGCGAAGTCTTCCAGCAGGAGCTCCAGGACGTCCAGGAGCGTCTGACCGAGATCGCCGGGCTCGTCGAGTCCGCGATCACCCGTGCGACCCAGGCGTTCAGCGAGTCCGACGTCGCCCTCGCCGAGGAGGTGATCGCCGACGACGCCAAGATCGACCAGGCGGCGAACAGCCTCGACGAGATCGCGATCGACATCCTCGCCCGCCAGGCCCCGGTCGCCCGCGACCTCCGTGTCGTCGTGACCGCCCTCCGCGTCAGCTCCTCGCTCGAGCGCATGGGCGACATGGCCGAGCACATCGCGCAGCTCGCCCGCCAGCGCTTCCCCGAGAAGGTCGTGCCGAAGGGCCTGCGCCCCACGTTCAAGCAGATGGGCGCGCACGACGTGCAGATGGCCCAGAAGCTCACGCGCCTGCTCGCCACCGAGGACATCGCCCTGGCCGCGGAGATCCGCGACGAGGACGACGCCGTCGACGAGCTGCACGCGAGCGTGTTCGACTTCGTGCTCGGTGAGACCTGGAAGGGCAACCCGATCGACACGGTCGACGCGACCCTCGCCTCGCGCTACCACGAGCGCTTCGCCGACCACGCGGTCTCGATCGCGAAGAAGGTCGAGTACCTGGCGACGGGCGACTGGGCCGGCGCCGCGTCGGTGACGACCTCCCCCGCCTGACGGGTTCTGCCAGGATCGTGGCATGGCTCAGGTCGCGATCGTCGTCAACGGGATGCCCGGTTCGGGCAAGAGCACGGTCGGGGCCGCCCTGGCCGAGGTGCTCGGCTGCCCCTTCCTGTCGAAGGACCGGGTCAAGGAGCCCCTCGCCGACGTGGTCGGTCCGATGATCGGCTCCCGCGAGCTCGGGGGCATCGCCATGGACACGATGTGGTCGATGGCACGGGCCGTCGAGAACGGGGTCGTCCTCGACGCCGTCTGGCTGCCGTCACGGGACCGCGACCGCCTGGAGGCCGGGCTCGCCACCGCCGGTTCGCCGCGCGCCGTCGAGGTCTGGTGCCACGTCGACCGGGTCACCGCCGCAGAGCGGCTGCGCGACCGGTACGAGCCCGGCACCCTCCCGGTCCGGCACGAGGTGCACGGCGACCTGACGGACGTGCTCGCGTTCTGGGACGAGCACGGCGACACCGCCGAGCCCGTCGCGCTGCCGGGCGTCCCCGTCGTGCGCGTCGACACCGGTCGGCCGTACGACGTCGGTGCGCTCGTGCAGGAGATCGCCGCGCACTTCGTCTGAGATCGCGCCCCGGACGACCGAACGCCCCGCCGGAGACCGGCGGGGCGTTCGTCGTCGTGCTGGTGCTACTTCTTGGCGCCCTGTGCGGCGACCGCCGCGGCACCGGCGGCGGCGGCCTCGGGGTCGAGGTAGTACGAGGGCTTCGTGGGGCGGAAGTCGTCGTCGAGCTCGTACACGAGCGGGATGCCCGTCGGGATGTTGAGGCCCGCGATGTCGTCGTCGGAGATGCCGTCGAGGTGCTTCACGAGCGCGCGCAGCGAGTTGCCGTGGGCCGTGACGAGGACGGTCTTCCCCTCGCCGAGGTCCTTCGTGATGTCCGACTCCCAGTACGGCAGCAGACGGTCGATCACGAGCTTGAGCGACTCCGTGCGGGGCAGCTGGTCGCCGAGCTCGGCGTAGCGGCGGTCCCCGGCCTGCGACCACTCGGCGTCGTCGGCGATGGGGGGCGGCGGGACGTCGAACGACCGACGCCACTCCATGAACTGCTGCTCGCCGTACTGCTCGAGCGTCTGGGCCTTGTCCTTGCCCTGCAGGTCGCCGTAGTGGCGCTCGTTGAGGCGCCAGTCGCGCTTCACCGGCAGCCAGGCCAGGTCGGCCTCGAGCAGCGCGATGTCGGCGGTCTGGATCGCCCGGGTCAGCAGCGACGTGTACAGGACGTCCGGAACGATGCCCGACCCGGCGATGAGCTCGCCGGCGCGCTTCGCCTCCTTCTCGCCCAGCTCGCTGAGTCGGACGTCGACCCAGCCGGTGAACAGGTTCTTCTGGTTCCAGTCACTGTTGCCGTGACGCAGCAGGACGAGCGTGGAGGTCATGCCCCGAGTCTACCGAGCGGGTGCGCCTCGGTACCCTGGGCTGCATGCCCATCGGGAACGTCACGCGCGGGACCACCGGGTACAACCGGCTCCGTCGCGTCGACCGGTGGATCGCGACGCTGCCGGCGCTCCGGCGCACCGCCGACCCGCTCGTCGCGGACGTCGGCTACGGCGCCCGCCCGACGACCACCCTCGAGCTCCGCGACCGGCTGGTGCGGGTCCGTCCCGACGTCGAGGTGACGGGCATCGAGATCGAACCGGCCCGGGTCGCGCTCGCGAATGCAGGCACCCGGGACGGGGTGACCTTCCGGCTCGGCGGCTTCGAGACGCCGACGCCCGGCGGTCGCCGGCCCGTCGTGATCCGCGCGTTCAACGTCCTGCGGCAGTACGACGAGTCCGCCGTGGTCGACTCGTGGCGGATCATGCAGGACCGGTTGCAGCCCGGTGGGGCGCTCGTCGAGGGCACCTGCAACGAGGTCGGCCGGGTGGCGTCCTGGGTGACGCTCGACGAGCACGCGCCGCACACCTTCACGGTGTCGCTGCGGGTCGCCGACCTCGAACTGCCGAGCATCGTCGCCGAGCGGCTGCCGAAGGCGCTCATCCACCGGAACGTCCCCGGGGAGCGGGTGCACGCGTTCCTGCTCGACCTCGACCGGGCGTGGGCCGTCGCCGCCCCGCTCGGCACGTACGGCCCGCGGCAGCGCTGGATCGCCACGGTGCAGGGCGTGCGCGACCGGGGCTGGCCCGTGCTGCACGGGGTGTCCCGGTGGCGCCTCGGCGAGCTCAGCGTCCCCTGGTCGGCCGTCGCCCCCGCCTGAGACGCGGAGGACCGGCCCGGCGCCCGGGCTACGAGCGGCGGACGGCGCCGAGTCGCGGCAGGCGCGGGACGTTCGCCGTCGCGCCGGCGCCGGGCGGCACGATGACCTCCTGCGCGGCGGTGACGACGACGTCGTCCACGGTGAGCGTCAGCGTCGCCTCGGGGTCGAGCGAGCGCTTCACGACGGCGAGACCGATCGGCCCGAGCTCGTGGTGGAGCGCCGACGCGGTGAGCCGCCCGACCTCGTTCCCGTCGAGCTCGACCGCGGTGCCCGGCGCTGGGAGCACGCCGTCGGAGCCGTCGAGGTGGAGCATGACGACCCGACGCGGCGGATGACCGAGGTTGTGCACCTTGGCGACGGTCTCCTGCCCGCGGTAGCAGCCCTTCGACAGGTGCACGGCGGAGCGGAGCCAGTCGAGCTCGTGCGGGATCGTCCGGTCGTCGACGTCGGTCAGGGTCGGGCGCCAGGCGGCGATCCGCAGCGCCTCGAACGCGAGCAGCCCCGCGACCGGCGCACCCGTCGCTGCCAGCGCGGCCGCGGCCTCCGGGGTGACCACGTCGATGCGGAGGGTCCAGTCGGAGCCGGGGTGGGCCTCCCCTGCGGCGTAGCCCCACCCACCGGGCGCGACCGACGACCACGGGTCGACCCACTCGACGACCACGTCGTCCGGGGCGGACGACCCGTCGAAGCGGCCGAGCGTGACGAGGTCCGCCGAGCGGTCGGCGACCTCGACGCGGAGCATGAAGCGCATCGTGTCGAGCCACGCGGCGAGCGGTGCCGCGTCGGCGGGCTCGGTGAGGAGCCACGCGACCGATCCGTCGTCGACGACGCGGGCGGCGTGCTCGACCCGACCGGACTGGTCGAGCACGAGCGTCTCGGTGCTCGCTCCCGGCTCGAGCCCGGTGAGCAGCTGCGACGTGATCGAGTTGAGCCAGGAGAGCCGGTCGGGACCGCTGACCGTGACGACGCCGAGCCCGAGCTCGACGACCGCGCGACCGGCGGCGAGCGCGCGCTGCTCGCCGGTCGGGTTGCCGAAGTGCGCCGCGGGCCCCTCCGGTGCGGCGACGAAGCCCGGACGGTCGGCGAAGACGGCCATCAGTCGACCTTCGCGAGCTGCCCCGAGGCGTGCGAGGTGAGCTGCTGCCCGAGTGCGGCGATGTCCCAGGCCCAGAACAGCTTGCCCTCGACCAGGCCGTAGAGCCGGGTGGCGGCCGAGTAGTCCTTCGCGTTCGGCGAGCGCATCACCGCGTCGGTGGCCAGGTCGATCCGGCCCTTCCTGACGCGGCCGACGTAGAGCTCGTTGACGCCCGTCGGGTGGATGATCGCGGCCTCGACGTCGAAGCCGTCGGTGGTGTTGCGGAGCGCCTCGACGCTCTCCACCGTGGTGAAGGGCACCGGACCGTCGCCCATCAGCATCGCCGGACCGCGGTCACCGGGCTCGCTCGGGCGGTCGATGCGCCAGTAGCCCATCTCGGCGGCCAGCGGCGTGTGCTCGTCGTCGAGCAGCCACGAGGTCGACGAGTAGTTGAGGTAGGGCAGCCCGTCGTGGCTGAAGCTCACGCGCTGGCCGAACTCGTACTTCCGGGGCTCGTCCTCGCCGTCCACGGGGTACTCGACGACGCCCGTGCCCTCCCAGACACCGACGAGCCACGACAGCGGAACGAGTTCGGGTGCCAGGCCCTCGGGCAGTTCGATCAACGCTGACCCTTGAACAGCTTCACGACGACGACGACCGAGATGAACGCGATCGCGAGCGACGCCAGGCCGAGGAGGCCCACGTAGAACAGCTCGAGCGCAAGCAGCGAATCCATGCCGCGAGTCTACGCGGGACGCCTGACGGCGCCAGGGCCGGGCACCGCGGGTCGCGCGGGCGGTCAGCGCGCCAGCAGGACCACGGCGGTCACGAGCACGACGACGAACGCCCCGGAGGACGCGATGCTGATCCGCTCGACCAGCCCGTCCTTCGTCGCGGTGATGAGCTGCAGCACGAAGCTGACGAGCACGCACAGCACGAACACGAGGAGCAGCCACGCGAAGGAGTCCTGCCGCGTGAGGGTGAGGACGAGCACCGCGCCGACGACCGCGAGCACCCACACCGGCAGCACGGAGGTCAGCCGCAGACGGCGCTGGTCGAGGGGCGGGACGGGCTCGGTCACGCGCTCCATCATGACAGGGCCGTGCCCGCGTGGGCGTCGGACCGACCGGCCGGTCGGCGGGCGGTTGCGCGGGCATCACTAGGATGGCTCCACGACTCCCCCTCGTTCTGGAGGTCCTGTGGCCCAGCTCCTGGTACTCACCTCAGCCGCGCCCGGCGACGTCCTGCCGAGCCTCGGTCTGCTGAGCCACCGGATCCGTCACGTCCCCGCCGAGGCCGCCCAGCTGGTCAACGCGCCGCAGAGCGACCTGATGTTCGTGGACGCCCGCACCGACCTGGTCAGCGCGAAGGCCCTCTGCAAGATCCTCGCGACGAGCGGGTCGACGACGCCGATCGTCCTCGTCGTCACGGAGGGCGGTCTGACCGCCGTGAACAGCGAGTGGAACGTCGAGGACGTCGTGCTCGAGACCGCAGGTCCGGCCGAGGTCGACGCGCGCATCCGCCTGACCACGGGTCGCGCCGCCAAGAACCCGACGGGCTCGAAGATCCAGGCGTCCGGCGTGGTCATCGACGAGGCCAGCTACTCGGCGAAGGTGCGCGGACGCCCGCTCGACCTGACCTTCAAGGAGTTCGAACTCCTCCGCTTCTTCGCAACGCACCCGTCGCGGGTGTTCACGCGTGAGCAGCTCCTCAGCGAGGTCTGGGGCTACGACTACTTCGGCGGCACGCGCACGGTCGACGTGCACGTGCGACGGCTCCGCGCGAAGCTCGGCGACCTCGAGTCGCTCATCGGCACCGTCCGGAACGTCGGCTACCGCTTCAACGTCCACGACGACGAGGCCGAGCGCCTGGCGGACCGGTAGTGCTCGCCGTCGTCGAGATGCTCGCGAGCGCGTCGGTCGCCTCGGGCGAGGCGCCGCCGTTCTCCGACCAGACCCTGGTCGACGTGCGCGCCGGCCGCGCGACGGTGGTCGGCGACGAGCGCGGGGTGGCGGTCGTCCGTGACGGCGAGCTGGAGCTCGTGGTCGCCCGGGAGGCCCGTGGCCAGGGCGTCGGCTCGGCCCTCGTCGCGCAGGTGCTCGCCCCGGGCGGCGGGGCCGCGACGCCGCCGGACCCCACGCCCCGGCTCGCGTGGGCGCACGGGGACCACCCGGCCGCACGCGCGCTCGCCGACCGGTACGGCTGGACCGCCGTCCGCACGCTCCTGCAGCTCCGGGCGCCGATCGCCACCGAGCCCGTCGACCCGCGGGTGCCGGAGGGCTGGAGCCTCGACGCTTTCCGCGCCGGGGACCCGGCCGACGAGGACGCCTGGCTGACCCTGAACGCGGCGGCCTTCGCGCACCACCCCGAGCAGGGTCGGATGACGCTCGACGACCTCCGTGCCCGCGAGGCCGAGGCGTGGTTCTCCGGCGACGACCTCCTGCTCCTCCGCGACGCCGACGGGGCGCTCGCCGGATCGTGCTGGCTCAAGGTCGAGGACGGCATCGGGGAGTTCTACGCGGTGGCCGTCCGGCCCGACCTGCAGGGGCAGGGTCTCGGCGGCGTGCTGATGCGCGCGGGGACGGCGCGTCTGGCGGGCCGGGGCCTGACCGCGGCGGCGCTCTACGTCGAGGGCGACAACGAACCGGCGCTGGCGCTCTACCGCCGGTCGGGCTTCACCCGGCACGCGATCGACGTGCAGTACGCCGCGGACGACGCCGAGCGGTCCTGACCGGGCCGGTCCTGACCGGGCCGTTCCCGAGACCCCTCGTTCACCCGCGCGCTCCCCGGCGTCCACCCGCGCTCCACCGACCGTGCCGGGCGGGTGGCAGGATGGCGACATGGACACCGAACCGCAGCTCGACGGCGAATCCGTCGCCCCCGACCTCGACGACTTCGACGAGGTCGTCGAGATCGAGCACGAGTCGCTGCCCTCGGACCGCTACTTCGACCGCGAGCTGAGCTGGCTGCGCTTCAACCAGCGCGTGCTCGAGCTCGGCGAGGACCGCACGCAGCCGCTCCTCGAGCGCGCGAACTTCCTGGCGATCTTCGCCTCGAACCTCGACGAGTTCTTCATGGTCCGGGTGGCCGGGCTGAAGCGCCGCATCGACACCGGCATCGCGGTGCCGACGAACGTGGGCCGCGCCCCGAGCGACGTCCTGCGGGACATCGCGGCGAAGGCGCACGAGCTGCAGGACCGGCACGCCCAGGCGTTCATCGACTCGCTCAAGCCGGACCTCGACGCGGCGGGCATCCACGTCGAGCACTGGTCCGACCTCGACGAGGCCGACCGGCTGCGCATGCGCGAGTACTTCAACGAGCAGATCTTCCCGGTGCTCATGCCGCTCGCGGTCGACCCGGCGCACCCGTTCCCGTACATCTCCGGGCTGTCGCTCAACCTCGCGGTCCGCGTCCGGAACCCGAAGTCGCAGCGCCAGGAGTTCGCGCGCCTCAAGGTCCCGCAGAACTTCTCGCGCTTCATCGCGCTGCCCGACGACGGCTCCGGCCGGATGCGCTTCATCCCCCTCGAGGACCTCATCGCGAACCACCTCGACGACCTGTTCCCGGGGATGGAGGTCCTCGAGCACCACGTGTTCCGGGTCACCCGCAACGAGGACGTCGAGATCGAGGAGGACGAGGCCGAGAACCTCATCCAGGCCCTCGAGCGCGAACTGCTCCGCCGTCGGTTCGGACCGCCGATCCGTCTCGAGATCACCGAGGACATGGACCCGGTGACCCTCGACCTGCTCGTGCGCGAGCTCGACGTCACCGAGCAGGAGGTCTACCGCCTGCCGTCGCCGCTCGACCTGGGCGGACTGTTCGAGATCGCCAAGATCGCCCGTCCCGACCTGCACTACCCGCGCCACGTGCCGACGACGCCGGTGCAGTTCCAGCCGGGCGAGCCGAACACGAAGCCCGACCTGTTCCGCGCGATCGCGGCGCGCGACGTGCTCGTGCACCACCCGTACGAGTCCTTCGCGACGAGCGTGCAGGCCTTCCTCGAGCAGGCCGCCGCGGACCCGAACGTGCTGGCCATCAAGCAGACGCTGTACCGGACCTCCGGTGACAGCCCCATCGTCGAGGCACTGATCGACGCCGCCGCCGCGGGCAAGCAGGTGCTGGCGCTCGTCGAGATCAAGGCGCGCTTCGACGAGCAGAACAACATCGGGTGGGCCCGGAAGCTCGAGAAGGCCGGCGTGCACGTCGTCTACGGCCTGGTCGGGCTGAAGACGCACTCGAAGCTGGTGCTCGTGATCCGGCAGGAGGGCGGCACCCTCAAGCACTACAGCCACATCGGCACGGGCAACTACAACCCGAAGACCTCGCGCATCTACGAGGACATGGGGCTGTTCACCGCGGACGACACCGTGGGCAAGGACCTGACGCGGCTGTTCAACGAGCTGTCCGGCTACGCGATCGAGAAGAAGTTCAAGCGCCTGCTCGTCGCGCCGCTGCACCTCCGCAAGGGGCTCGTGAAGCGCATCCAGGCCGAGGCCGAGAACGCCCGCGCCGGGAAGCCGTCCGGCATCCGCATCAAGGTCAACTCGATGGTCGACGAGCAGGTCATCGACGCGCTCTACCTCGCGAGCCAGGCCGGGGTGCCGGTCGACGTGTGGGTCCGGGGCATCTGCTCGCTGAAGCCCGGCATCGAGGGTGTGAGCGAGACCATCCGCGTCCGCAGCGTCGTCGGCCGCTACCTCGAGCACTCGCGGGCTTTCACGTTCCACAACGACGGCGACCCGCTCGTCTTCATCGGGTCGGCCGACATGATGCACCGCAACCTCGACCGCCGCGTCGAGGCACTGGTCCGCCTCGTCGACCCCGCGCACACCGCCGAGGTCCAGGAGATGTTCGACCTCGCGATGGCGGACACCACGAGCTCGTGGCACCTCGAGTCCGACGGCGAGTGGACACGCCACTCGACGGACGACGACGGCCGCCCGCTCGCGGACGTGCAGAATGTGCTCATGCGGAAGATCTCGGCCCGGAAGCGCTCGGCTCGGTGAGCGGCGGCCCCTCGGGCCCCGTCGTCGCGGCGGGGGCGGTCGTCTGGCGCGAGCGCGACGGCGTCCCGCTCGTGCTGCTCGTGCACCGTGACCACCACCAGGACGTGTCCCTGCCGAAGGGCAAGGTCGACCCGGGCGAGAGCGTCCCGACGACCGCGGTCCGCGAGATCGCCGAGGAGACGGGGTACCGCGTGCACCTCGGTGCGCCCCTCGGCACGGCGGAGTACGTCCTGCCGAGCGGCCGCGACAAGGTCGTGCACTACTGGTCGGCGCGCGTCGGCTCGAAGGAGTTCGAGCGGGCCGGGCGGTTCCGCCCCAACGACGAGGTCGCCGCCATCGACTGGGTGACGATCGACGACGCCCGCGCCCGGCTCACGTACGAGCGGGACGTCGCGATCCTCGACCGCTTCGCCGAGCGCGTCGCGGCCGGCGAGCACCGCACGTTCGCGCTCATCGCGCTCCGGCACGCGAAGACCGTGCCCGGATCGGACTGGGACGGCCCCGACGCCACCCGGCCGCTGCTGCCCGTCGGACGGTCGCAGGCCAGGGCCGCCGCCGCCCCGGTCGCGGCCTTCGGCCCGAAGAAGATCGTCAGCAGCACGGCGGCGCGGTGCCTCGCGACCGTCGAGCCGCTCTCGGCCCGGACGAAGATCGGTGTCTCGAGCACGGCCGACATCAGCCAGGACGCCCACGACCGGGGCGCGGCCGACGTCAAGGGCGTGGTGCAGAAGCGCATCGCGAAGGCGAAGTCGACCGTCCTGTGCTCGCACGGGCCGGTCCTGCCGGACATCGTCGCGCGCATCGCCGCGGCGACGGCCGACGACCGCCGTCGCTTCGACCTCCGGCGGGCCGCCATGCTGTCCGTCGGGGACTTCGCGGTCCTGCACATCGCCGGCGAGAAGCTCGTCGCGGTCGAGACCCACCGGAACACCGTCCCGGCCTGACCGGAAGCGGACCGACGTGGCGGAGCTGCGCCGCGCCTCCAGACCGATGCGTCTGCATCATCCGGATCGGCGCACAGTGAGACCGATCATGCACCCGCTCGCGCGTCCGCGCACGTGTTCCGGACCGGGCACAACCCCTCGTTCACCTCCCGTTCACCGATGAGCGTCATCCCCGTCACCTCGCGTCCCTACAGTCGCTCCCGGGTCAGCACCGGCCCGAGGGACCAGCAGCGGTCCCACCTGCAATGACATTCCCGAAGGGACCCCTGTGAACATCAAGCGATTCGGTTCGATCGCAGCGATCGCGATCGCCGGCGCCGTCGTGCTCTCCTCCTGCGCGGCGAACGAGGGCGGCAGCGGCGAGTCCGCGGCTCCGACCTCGAGCTCCGGCACCGACTACTCGAAGCTCTCGGGCACGCTGACCGGCTCCGGCTCCTCCGCACAGCAGACCGCCGAGGCCACGTGGGCCGCCGGCTTCCAGAACGTCGCCTCCGGTGTGACGGTCAACTACTCGCCGGACGGCTCCGGCGCCGGCCGCAAGAACTTCATCTCGGGTGCGGCGGACTTCGCCGGCTCCGACGCCGCGCTCAAGGACGAGGAGCTCTCCGGCTCCTTCGACCTGTGCAACGCCAAGGCCATCGACATCCCGGTCTACATCTCCCCGATCGCGATCGCCTACAAGATCGACGGCGTCAGCGACCTGACCCTCGACGCGAAGACCATCGCGGGCATCTTCTCGGGCAAGATCACCAAGTGGAACGACTCGCAGATCGCCGCGCTGAACGACGGCGTCGACCTGCCGGACGCGAACATCACGGTCGTGCACCGCTCGGACGACTCGGGCACCACGCAGAACTTCTCCGAGTACGTGTCGGCGAACGCGTCGGACGTCTGGACCGAGGCTCCGAGCCAGACCTTCCCGTACCAGGTCGGTGACTCGGCGAAGGGCACCTCGGGTGTCGCGTCGGCGATGGCCAGCGCCTCGAACGCCATCACCTACATCGACGACTCCGGCGCCGGTGACCTCGACAAGGCCAAGCTCATGGTCGGCGACAAGGCCACCGAGATCTCGGCCGAGGGCGCTGCCAAGGTCGTCGCGGACTCCGAGACGGTCTCCGGCCGTGAGGACAACGACCTCGCGATCGACATCAACCGCAAGGACACCGCCGAGGGTGCGTGGCCGCTGGTCCTCGTCTCCTACGCGATCGCCTGCCAGGAGTACAAGGACTCCGCCAAGGGTGAGCTCGTGAAGGGCTACCTCGACTACGTCGTCTCGAAGGACGCGCAGGACGCCGCCGCGAAGGAGGCCAAGTCGGCCGCCCTCTCGAGCGACCTCGCGGAGAAGGCCGCGAAGGCCGTCGCCTCCATCAAGTAACGCCCCCTGAGCACCCGGACGCCGGTCCCACCCAATCGACCGGCGTCCGGGTTCTCGCCCGTCCGGCCCAGCTCCCGACGACCGTCCGGCCCCGCGCCCGACGCCAGTCCGGCCCAGCGCCCGACGACCGCCCGGCCCGAGGCCGGGAACCCCGCACCACCCCGTCGCCTCCCCCGGCCGCTCCTGACGGAGCACGGCCTCCCCTCCGACAGGAGTCCCATGACGACCGCACCGGCCCAGCCAGGGGCCACCGTCTCGCCCACCAAGCCGAAGGCCGTCGTCCGCGTCGGCGACCGGGTCTTCTCGACCGCCTCGGTGGTCGCGGGCAGCCTGATCCTCTTCGTGCTCGTGCTCGTCGCCGCCTTCCTGGTCTGGCAGAGCATCCCCGCGTTCAGCGCGAAGGTCGGCGAGCTGCCGAACAACGCGACGAGCTTCTGGGACTACGTCGGTCCGCTCGTCTTCGGCACGATCTGGTCCGCGCTCATCGCACTCGTCTTCGCGGTGCCACTGTCGCTCGGCATCGCCCTGTTCATCTCGCACTACGCCCCGCGACGCATCGCGCCGCTGCTCGGCTACGTGATCGACCTGCTGGCCGCGGTGCCGTCGGTCGTCTACGGGCTCTGGGGCATCGTGGTCCTGGCGCCGTTCGTCAAGCCGTTCTACGGCTTCCTCAACGAGTACCTCGGCTGGTTCCCGCTGTTCTCCGGCCAGGTGTCCGGTACCGGCCGCACGATCCTGACCGCGTCGATCGTGCTCGCGGTGATGGCGATCCCGATCATGACCGCGGTCATGCGCGAGATCTTCCTGCAGGCGCCGACCCTCAACGAGGAGGCCGCGCTCGCCCTCGGGGCGACCCGGTGGGAGATGATCCGTCTGTCGGTCCTGCCGTTCGCCAAGTCCGGCATCGTGTCCGCGATCATGCTCGGCCTCGGCCGCGCGCTCGGCGAGACGATGGCGATCGCCCTGGTGCTCTCGGTGTCGACGAACGTCACGTTCCAGATGCTGACCTCGCTCAACCCCTCGACGATCGCGGCGAACATCGCGCTGCAGTTCGCCGAGGCGTCCGGCACCGCGTTGAACGCCCTCGTCGCGTCGGGCCTGATCCTCTTCGTCATCACCCTGCTCATCAACATGCTGGCGCGCTACATCGTGCGCAAGCGGGTCTCCTGAGAGGTCGCGCCCCGATGTCCCTCGCTCTCCGTCAGACCGGCGTCGCCGGCAACGTCTACGCCAACGGCAAGCTGCACAAGTCCGTGCCGTGGCTGCTCCTCATCGGCTCGTGGGTCGCGCTGATCGCGGTCTTCGCCCTGCTCAACGCGGGCGGTGCCGTCCGTGACTTCAACGTCGTCGCGGCCCTGTTCCTCGGCACGGTCCTCTTCGACGTGCTCATCGTCGTCGTCTCGCGCATCGTCGAGGGCGGCCGCAAGGCGGTCGACCGCCTCGTGACGTCGCTGGTCGCCACGGCCTTCGTCGTCGCCGTCCTGCCGCTGGTGTCGCTCCTCTGGACCGTGGTCGCCGACGGTGTCGCCCGCTTCGACGCCACGTACTTCAGCTCCTCGATGCGCGGCGTCATCTCCGAGGGCGGCGGGGCCCTGCACGCCCTCATCGGCACGCTCGAGATCACGCTCTTCGCGGCGCTCATCTCGGTGCCGATCGGCCTCCTCACCTCGATCTACCTCGTCGAGTACGGCAAGGGCGCCCTGGCGAAGGGCATCACGTTCTTCGTCGACGTCATGACCGGCATCCCCTCGATCGTCGCGGGCCTCTTCGCATACTCGCTCTTCGCGCTCTTCCTCGGCCCGGGCGCCCGCTTCGGCCTCGTCGGCTCCATCGCCCTGAGCGTGCTGATGATCCCCGTGGTCGTCCGCTCCACCGAGGAGGTCCTGAAGATCGTCCCGATGGAGCTCCGCGAGGCCTCGTACGCCCTCGGCGTCCCGAAGTACCTGACGATCCTCAAGGTGGTCCTGCCGACCAGCCTCGCCGGCATCACCACGGGCGTCATGCTCTCGATCGCCCGCGTCATCGGTGAGACCGCGCCGCTGCTCGTCACCGCCGGCTTCACCGCGAGCATGAACTACGACCTGTTCAAGAACCCGATGATGACCCTGCCGGTGTTCGCCTACACGCAGTACTCGCAGCAGGGCGCCAACCCGGTACCGTTCGTCGACCGGGCCTGGACGGCTGCGCTCGTGCTCATCCTCATCGTGATGGTGCTCAACCTGCTCGCCCGCTTCATCACCCGCCTCTTCGCCCCCCGGCTCCCGCGCTAGCGCCGAGCACGCACGGTCAGACCACCCCACCCCGAAGGAAACCACGTGTCCAAGCGCATCGAGGTCGACGGCCTCAACGTCTACTACTCGAAGTTCAAGGCCGTCGAGGGCGTCGACATGACGATCGAGCCCCGCACCGTCACCGCCTTCATCGGCCCGTCGGGCTGCGGCAAGTCCACCTTCCTCCGCACGCTCAACCGCATGCACGAGGTCATCCCCGGCGCCTACGTCGAGGGCTCGGTCAAGATCGACGGCGACGACCTGTACGGCGCCGGGGTCGACCCGGTGCTCGTCCGCCGTCAGGTCGGCATGGTGTTCCAGCGCCCGAACCCGTTCCCCACGATGTCCATCCGCGACAACGTGCTGGCCGGTGTGAAGCTCAACAACAAGCGCATGTCGAAGTCCGAGTCCGACGACATCGTCGAGCGCTCGCTGCAGGGCGCGAACCTCTGGAACGAGGTCAAGGACCGCCTCGAGAAGCCCGGCATGGGCCTGTCCGGCGGTCAGCAGCAGCGTCTCTGCATCGCGCGCGCGATCGCGGTGCAGCCGGACGTCCTGCTCATGGACGAGCCGTGCTCGGCGCTCGACCCGATCTCGACGCTCGCGATCGAGGACCTGATCGAGGAGCTCAAGAAGGACTTCACGATCGTCATCGTCACGCACAACATGCAGCAGGCGTCGCGCGTCAGCGACAAGACCGCCTTCTTCAACATCGCGGGCACCGGTGCACCCGGCAAGCTCATCGAGTTCGACGACACGGCGACGATGTTCTCGAACCCGTCGGTGCAGGCGACCGAGGACTACGTCTCGGGTCGCTTCGGTTGATCTGCCGTCGGACCGTCGCCTGACGGTCGGCCTGTAGGCCCGGTGCACGTCCGCCACGGACGGCACCGGGCCTCGCTGCGTCTGCTGGTGGGACGCGTCTGCCGGTACGACGCTTCGGCTGGCACGGCACGCCCACCGACGACGACGGGCGGGCAGCGGATGCTCCGCTGCCCGCCCGTGTCGTGCTGTGCTGTGCTGCTAGGCCTGCGTGGTCGGGACCGCCATGATCGGCGTCGTGGTCGGCTGGTCGGAGCCGCCCTCGGGCTCGACCGTCATGCCGATGGTCGCGCCCTGCGCCAGCTGTCCGTCGAGGACCGCCGTGTGCACCCCGTTGCGGGCACCGTCGACCAGGCCGGCCGGGACGATCTTCCCGCCCTCGCTGCCGATGTACCAGAGCTCGTAGGTCTTGCCCTCGGGCGCCTGCTCGACACCGTCGAGGATCACCGCCGAGCGTCCGACGTCGTGCGACCAGACGACCGTGGCCGAACCGCCGCCGGCGACCTTCGCGGTCGAGCGCTGGAAGTCCGCCGCGGCGTAGATCGAGTCGAGCGTGCCGGAGGCCTGCGTGGTGCCCGGGCCGGTGCCCTCGGACTGGCCGAAGTTCGTCCCGACGCCGAGCCCGACGCCGAGGAACACGACGGCGACGGCGGCCGACGCCGCGAGTGCGGCGGCCGGGCGCTGGAACCAGCGGCGGCGAGCCGTCGCTGCGGCGCGACCCTCGACCGGAGCCGTGGGAGCGGACGAGGCGAGGGACGTGACGGGCTCGGCCGGGGCCTCCAGGCCGGTGACCGGAGCGTCGGTGCCGAGGTCGGACGCCGGAGCGATCTGCTCGGCGACCGGGGCCGCCTGCGGGGTCCGGGCGATCTGGGCCATCAGCGACGTCTTCAGCGACGACGGCGGCTCGATCGGTTCGACGGCGTAGGCCAGCTGCAGCGCGGTCTCGCGGAGCGAGTCCGCCTCGGCCTGCAGCTCGGGCGACGTCGTGAGTGCGTACTCGAGCAGCGCGCGCTCGTCGTCCGAGAGGGCGTCCAGTGCGTGCGACCCGGTGAGCAGGGCGGGGTCGTCGTGTCGGGTGTTCATGACGTCACTCCCATCTCGTCTCGGAGTCGGATCATCCCGTCACGGAGACGGGTCTTGACGGTGCCGATCGGGACACCGAGCCGTTCGGCCATCTCGCTGTGCGAGTAGCCGCCGTAGTACGCGAGCTGCACGGCCTGCCGTTGGAACTCGGTCAGCTTGCCGAGCGCCCGACTGACGCGTTCGTGCTCGATCCGGATCTCGACCGACTCCGACACCTGGTCGAAACCGGCCTCGAGGTCGCGGATCCCGATCCGGGTGTCCCGGTCGTGCGACGCCTGCGACGCCCGGATCCGGTCGACCGCCCGTCGGTGGGCCATGGTGAGCACCCAGCTTGCGGCGGTCCCGCGGGAGCGGTCGAACCGGGTGGCCTGCTGCCAGACCTCGAGGAAGACCTCCTGCGTGACCTCCTCGGACTGCGCCCGGTCCTTGAGGAGCCGGATCACGAGTCCGAGCACGCGGCCGGACAGGGCGTCGTAGAGTTCGGAGAAGGCAGGCTGGTCGCCGGTGGCGACGCGGGCGAGCAGGTCGTCGGGCGACACGGGTGCGGGCTCGTCGGAGCGCCAGGCCTCGGTGTCATGTTCCACGAGCGCTAGCATTGCAGGTTTCCCCCCTCTCGGTGGCATCAGGGTCGACACACGCGTTCACTTCGCAGGGTCGGGTTCGGGTGGTCGGGTCCTCGCGGCGGGTACGTGGGCGAGGGCAGCGCGACCCGCAGGGAATTGACCGGCGGGTACCGGACCGGGTCACGCTGGCCCTCACTGTGACGTCCGCGAGGAGCGTCACACCCTCTCTTCGGCACCGTCCCCTGAACGGATTGGGAGCAGCTGCGACGAACGCTCGTCCCGGACACGGCCGTCGGGGCACGCCGGGGGCGTCGGGGCACGCCCGGCCGCGCATCGTGTCCACCGAGAGTGAACACGGTCGCTCGTCCAGCGAGCGTCTCGTACGATGGATGTCGCCGGGCCGCAGCAAGCCCCGGGCTCCAAAATTCGCCGCTTCGAGCGGCCTCGCGCCGAGAGGCGCTTCTGCGGCCCGGTCTTCTGCTGTCCGGGCGGTGTCCTGCCTGTCCGGGCGGACGCGTCCGCGGTCGCGTCAGCGCAGTCGGTTGCGGCAGCGCGCTCGAGTCAGTCCAGGCTGTCGCGACGCCAGAGCGCCGCCGCCTCGGTGAGGTCCGCGGCGAGTTCCGTGAGCCGGAGTGCGCGCCGGGTCAGCTCGCTCGCACGCGGTCCCGCCGTCAGGTCGGCGTCGTCGGCGACCGACGTCGCGCCCGCCGCGGTCAGCCGGCAGAACGCCGCTCCGCGGTCGAGTGCCACCGCGAGGTCGCCCGTGTACAGGCCGTGCAGGATGCGGTCCGCGAGCGTGAGGATCTCCGCCGGACCCGTCGGCTGCTCGGCGCCCGCGACGGCCTCGTCGATCGTGCCGATCCGCTCCGTGCCGCGCTCGAAGAAGTACGCGATCTCCTCCGGGTTCTGCCGGATGACGACGCGGACGAGGTAGATGCGCCACAGGGCGCCCGGCAGGGTGTGCGCCCCCACGCGCGCCCAGAGCTCGGCGATCGCGTCGATGCCGTGCACGTCCGTGTAGGTCACCAGGCGCTCGACCACCGCAGGGTCCGGGTCCTCCCGCACGCGGTGCAGCAGGGCGTTCGCGGTCTCGTGCGCGACGCGGTTCACCAGCGCCGGGTCGTCGCCGCCCTGGATCGCGGCGAACTCCTTGTCGGTGAAGTGGACGGGGCGGTGGTGATCGCGAGGCACCCGGCGAGTGTAGGCACGGCCGCCGACGCGCGCGCCCCCCGTTCGCCCTGGACGCAACCCCGACCCTCCGCGTACCGTGCTCGGGCGGGGAGGCGGTCCCTCCCCGACGTGAGGAACCCGGAGTGAGGAAGAGGTCACCCCATGAACGCCCTGCTCGTGGTCCTGGCGGTCGTCGCGGTCGTCCTGCTGTTCATCGGCGGCATCGTCGCGAGCCTGAAGCTCCTGCTGTTCGTCGGGATCGTGCTGTTCGTCGTCGCGCTCGTCGCGTGGATCGTGCGTGCCCTGACCGGGCGCCGGAGCTGAGGCACACCCGGTCCCGCACGTGGGGCACCAACCGCTAGCCTGAGGGTGAGGGCCTCTAGCTCAGTCGGTAGAGCACCGGACTTTTAATCCGAGGGTCGTGGGTTCGAGCCCCACGGGGCCCACATGCGCGCTCTTCCTCCGACGCTGCATCGGGTGCTCCCCTGGCTCGTCGCGGTGGTCGTCCTGGTCGTCGCGACGGCGGCCTCCTGGGCACTGCCGGGAGCCACGAGCGTCGACCTGCGCCAGAGCCCAGACCGGGCGCCGTGGACGACCACCCTCTCGTGCGCCGACGTCGAGCGCTGAGCGGGGTACAAGTCGTCCTCAGCAGGTTCATGGCGCGTCTTGTGCACAGTTCAGTCGCCGTTCAGCGGACTGTTGGCCCTGCGCCGATAGTGTCGTGCCCGGTCCCGATCAGCGGACCGAGCACGAACGCACGACGACAGAACGGACGGGGTACACCGTGACCGAGCCCATCGACGCCACGCAGGCCAGCACCACCGGTGACGCGCGCCGCATCGTGGAGCTCGCAGCAGCGACGAACACCACGATGAGCAACCAGCTCCTCCTCGACACCCTCCGCCGCAACGCCCGCGTCACGACGCGGCACATCCGCACGGACTTCCTCGAGGTCGCGACGGCCACGACCGTGCTCGGCTACGTCTGCCGACAGGGCAAGGCGTACGTCGCCCTCCGTGGTGACGACCCGGCTTGGGCGCAGGAGATCGGCCGCTACGGCACCGAGTCCCTCGCGGTCGAGGCACTCCGGATGCGCCGCGCCTGAGCGCCTCGGATCCGCAGCGGTCGGTCAGGACCAGACGCGGCGGATGCCCCAGGTACCCGTCCACGACTCGTCCGGCTCGAGCCACCGGAGCCCCTCGCCGGAGTTGAGCGCGTTCGCGGGCGCCGTCATGGGCTCGACCGCCACGGCGAGTCCGGTGCCGTCGCCACGGGGGAACTCCCGCGAGGTGAAGACCTGCACGTACGGGAACGACGCGTCCTGCCAGAGCTCGACGCCGTCGCCCTCGGGGCCGTGCAGCGCCGTCCGTCGCACACCGTCCGCGTCGGGCGTGACGTCGCGGTACGCGGTGTCGAGGTCGGCGTCCCCGGCCCGCTGCCCGCCCCGAAGGTCGTACGGCGTGCCCTCGACCGGGACCGTGCCGTCGGGGATCTTGTGCTCGTCGACGGTGAAGGCCGTCGCCGCGTCGAGCGTCACGACGAGGTCCTCCACCGGGGTGTCCCCAGCGCGCAGGTACGGGTGCGCACCGACGGCGAACGGCGCGCGGACGCCGGACCGGTTGACGATCGTGTGCGTCACGCGGATGCCGTCCTCGACGAGCTCGTGGTGCACGCGGGTCTCGAGCGTGAACGGCCAACCGTGCTGCGGGTGGATCGTCGCCTGCTGCACGATGCCCGACCCGGTCTGCTCGACCACGCGGTAGGGCGAAAACCGGAGCAGGCCGTGCGAGGCGTTGCCGTACTTCGGCTCGGTCACGTCGAGCTGCTGGCGCTTCCCGTCGAGCTCCCACACGGCACCGGCGACGCGGTTCGGCCACGGGACGAGCACGATGCCGTCCGCGCCCGGCGGGAGCGTGGTCACGGGGAACGGCTCGGTCAGGTCGAAGCCGGCGACCCGGAGCTCCCGGATGCCCGCGGCGACCTCGGTGACGACGGCCTCGACGACGCCGTCCGGTCCGGCGTGACGGAGGTGGTACTGCCCTCCGGTGGGTGCTGCTGCGGTCATGCGGTCCCGTCCTTCCGTGCTGCTTCGTCGTCCTGTGCACCGTCGGCCACCACGACCTCGACCCCGGCCGCCCGGATCGGGGCGACCGCGTCCGCGGTGACCCCTGCGGTGACGACGACGTCGATGTCCTCGAGCGGGCGGACGCGGCCTCGGTGTGCCCGGCCGAACTTCGAGCCGTCCGCCACCACGACCGTACGCCCGGCGGTCGCGGCGAGCATCCGCTTCGCCTCGGTCTCGGGCAGGTTCACGTTGGTGAGCCCGTGCTCGACGTCGAGCCCGGTCCCGCTGATGAACGCCAGGTCGGCGGCGATCGCGGGCAGGACGGCACCCATGAACGGTGCGACGAGGGAGTGCTGGAGCGGGCGCAGGGTGCCGCCCGTGACGACCACCGTGAAGCGTGGGACGGCCGGTTCCAGGGCGAGCGCCGTCGTGAGCGAGTTGGTGACGACGGTGACGTCGGTCAGGTCCTCGCGCGCGACCAGGGCCGACGCCACGGCGGCCGGCGTCGTGCCGACGTCCAGCACCACGCACTGTCCGGAGCGGACGAGGTCCGCCGCGGCGCGCCCGATCGCGGCCTTGGCCACCTGGTGCTCGACGGCGGTCTCCTCGAGCGGACGCTCGCCGGAGCCGGCCCCGAGGCGGACGGCACCGCCGCGCACCCGGCGGATGCGGGCCTCCAGTCCGAGCGTCGCGAGGTCCTGCCGGACCGTCACCTCGCTCGTGCCGAGCGCGGCGGCCAGCGCCGCGGTGCGGACGAGACCGGGGGCTCCCTCGACGATGGACACGATCCGGTCCTGTCGGAGGGGCGCGGGCAGCGAGCCTGCCAGGAAGAGGTCGTCGTCGCGCACGGGACGAGTTTCGCGCACTTGCGGAGGCTTTCGCAACGCTTCACGGACGCGCTAGGCTCGTGCGGTGATCACCAAGCGCGTGACGACGCTCGCCGACGGCCGCGAGCTCATCTACTTCGACGACGCCGACACGCAGCTGCCCGCCGAGCGCAGCATCGACGAGCGCGTCCTCGACCCCCGGCCCGAGACCGCGCGGATGCGGCAGGACGTCCTGACCGGCGAGTGGGTGTCCATCGCGTCGAGCCGGCAGAACCGCGTGTTCCTGCCCCCGGCCGACCAGGACCCGCTCGCACCGCAGACCGCGGCGAACCCGTCCGAGATCCCGAGCCGCTACGACGTCGCGGTGTTCGAGAACCGCTCGCCGTCCTTCGGCCCGTTGCTCGAGGCCGAGGACGCCCCGGAGTCGCTCGACTCGCTGTCCGACGTCGGCCTGAACCGCCAGCTCCGGAGCGTCGGCCGCTGCGAGGTCGTGTGCTTCTCCCCCGAGACGAGCGGCTCGTTCGCCTCGATCTCCGAGTCCCGCGCTCGCACCGTGGTCGAGGCGTGGGCGGACCGCACCGCCGCGTTGTCCGCGCTGCCCGGCATCCAGCAGGTGTTCCCGTTCGAGAACCGCGGCGAGGCGATCGGCGTCACCCTGCACCACCCGCACGGGCAGATCTACTCGTACCCGTACGTCACGCCCCGCACACAGCGCCTGCTCGCGTCGATCGAGCGCTTCGGTCCGGACCTGTTCGAGCAGCACCTCGCGAACGAGCGGGCCTCCGAGCGCGTGGTCCTGCAGGGCGAGCACTTCACCGCGTTCGTGCCGTTCGCTGCGCGCTGGCCCATCGAGATCCACATGCTGCCGCACCGGCACGTCCCCGACTTCGCGGGCCTGACCGAGGCCGAGAAGGACGAGCTCGCGCACATGCACCTGCGGCTCACCCGCGGGCTCGAAGCGCTCTACGACACCCCGACGCCGTACATCGCGGCGTGGCACCAGGCGCCGGTGCACACCGCGCGCGACACGGTGCGGCTCATGCTGCAGATCACGTCCCCGCGCCGCGCGGCGGACAAGCTCAAGTTCCTGGCCGGCAGCGAGGCCGCCATGGGCGCCTGGATCGGGGACCTCGTGCCCGAGAAGGCGGCCGAGTTCATCCGAGGAGGGATCGAACGCGCATGACGTTCCAGCAGGTGTACGGGTACGAGCCGGCGGTGCGGTACTCCGCCCCCGGTCGCGTCAACCTGATCGGCGAGCACACCGACTACAACGACGGCTACGTCCTGCCGTTCGCGATCGACCGGCGCACGGTCGCCTCGATCGGGCAGCGCGACGACCGGCTGATCCGCGTCGCATCGGCGTTCGAGCCGGACGCAGTCCACGAGCTCTCGCTCGACGAGCTGGACCCGTCGCGCATGCAGGGGTGGTCCGCCTACGTCTTCGGCATCGCCTGGGCGCTCCGCGAGCAGGCCGGAGCCGACCTGTCCGACAAGACCGGGCTCGACGTCTTCATCGAGTCGGACGTCCCGGTCGGCGCGGGCCTGTCGTCGAGCGCCGCGATCGAGTGCGGCGTCGCGCTGGCGTTCACCGACCTGTGGGAGCTCGACCTCGACCGGAAGACGCTGGCCCGCGTCGGGCAGTACTCCGAGAACCACGCCGTCGGCGCCCCGACCGGGATCATGGACCAGTCCGCGTCGCTCCTCGGTGAGGAGGACGCGGTCGTGTTCCTCGACTGCCGGACGCTCGACACCGCCGTGGTCGACCTGGCGCTCGAGGCGAACGGGCTCGAGGTCCTGGTCATCGACACCCGCGTCGAGCACGCCCACGCCACCGGCGGCTACAAGGCCCGTCGGGACTCGTGCGAGCGGGGCGCGCAGGTGCTCGGCGTCGAGGCGCTCCGCGACGTGTCCGTCGACGACCTGCCCCGCGCCCAGGAGCTGCTCGACGACGAGACCTTCCGCCGTGTGCGGCACATCGTCACCGAGGACCAGCGGGTCCTCGACACCGTCCGCACGCTCCGCGAGCAGGGGCCGCGCGCGATCGGTGACCTGCTCGTCGCCTCGCACGCGTCGATGCGCGACGACTTCGAGATCTCGGTGCCGGAGCTCGACCTCGCGGTGTCGACCGCCCTCGAGCACGGCGCCGTCGGTGCCCGGATGACCGGTGGCGGCTTCGGTGGTGCGGCGATCGCGCTGGTCGACCGGGAGGCCCGTGACGCGATCACGACGGCCGTCACGTCCGCCTTCGCTGCGGCCGGGTACCGCGAGCCCACCGTGTTCACGGTGCACGCCGCGCAGGGCGCCCGACGCGACTGACGCGCTGCGCGCGCTGGTCCGCTGGCGTTCGCATGTCGAACCACGGATCCGACGTCGAACCACTCCCCGAGGCTGGTTCGACGTCGGATCCGTGGTTCGATCCGTGCCGGTCGCCCGCGAGCGTCCGAGGCACGGGCGCCCGTCAGCCGTCGTGCGACGGGTACTCGACGGTGATCGACACGTCGCCGAGCATGAACGGGTGGAGCACGCCGTGGTCCACCGCCCAGAACGCCCACTCGTACTGCACGAGGAACAGCACCCAGACGAGCGCCGTCACACCGATCACGCCGCCGAGCCCGAGCGCCAGCACGCGGTCCTGGTCCCAGCGTCGGGCGCCGCGACGGGCGACCCCGACGACGAAGCCCGCGACCGCGGACCCGACGGTGAGGACGGTCCAGCCGATCCACGGCCGCGCCTGGAACGTCACCCACCCGAGCGAGACGTCGTCCGTGCTGCCGGGGAGGGGTGGTCCGGCCGTCCAGTTCTGCGCGAGCACCTGCAGGAACAGGCAGAGCAGGGTGATCCACACGAGCTTGCGGGCGTCGCGGGTGAAGAGGGACTCGCGGGGCGCGCCCTCGGCGCTGACCGTCATCGCGTCATGTGCCCGGTGGTGACGGTGACGCCGCCCCACGGGAAGCCGTGCGGTTCGAGCACCTGCCGATGGACCTGGTCCACGACGACGTCGCCCTGCCACACCGTGTAGACCAGCGTGCCGGCGACGACGACCACGAGGACCGCCGCGTACGCCCCCCAGCGCACCGCCTCGCCGAGCGCAGGACGTCCGCGACGAGCGAGCGTCGGCGGGACGACCACGCCGACGACGACCACGAGCAACAGGACCGCGAGCGCTGCCGGTGCCGTGTGCGCCACGACGTCGACGGTGGGCGGCGCGGTCGTGACGGGGTTGCCCGCGCCGTCGGTCCACCCGCCATCGGCGTCGACCCCGCCGTACCCGGAGGACACGCTCCACATCGTCGTGCCGGAGGTCAGGACGGCGACCACGCCGATGAGCACGAGCCCCCAGGCTCGTGGCCGGAACCGGCGCCCCTCGGGCGCCATCACCGGAGCGGCCAGGACCGTCTGCGTCTCCCCCATGGGGTGACCGTAGCACCACGGGAGGCGCGTGGCGGGGGTGGTCCGCGCCTCCCGTCCGGGGCTGATGACGACCGTTCCAGCGGCGACCGTCCCGGTCTCAGTGCAGGTGGCGCTCGGCCGCCTCGACGACGTTCTTCATGAGCATCGCGCGGGTCATCGGGCCGACGCCGCCCGGCGTGGGCGACAGGAAGCCGGCGACCGACGCGACCGACGGGTCGACGTCACCACGGAGCTTCGCCTTGCCGGTCGTCTCGTCGACGATCCGGCTGATGCCCACGTCGATGACCGCGGCCCCGGGCTTGACCCAGTCCGGACGCACGAGTCCCGCGACCCCGGCCGCCGCGACGATGATGTCGGCGCGACGGCACTCGGCGGCGACGTCCTCGGTGAGGGAGTGGGTGAGGGTGGCGGTGGCCTCGAGCCGGGTGAGCAGCAGGCCGAGCGGACGCCCGACCGTCAGGCCCTGGCCGATGATCGTGACGTGCCGACCCCGGATCGGGACCTCGTACGCCTCGAGCATCGCGACGATGCCCCGCGGGGTACACGGCAGCGGCGCGTCGATCGTGCCGGCACCACCGGGGACGGCGAGCACGAGCTCACCGAGGTTGGTCGGGTGCAGGCCGTCGGCGTCCTTCGCCGGGTTCATCAGCTCGAGCATCGGGATCGGGTCGATGCCCTGCGGCAGCGGGAGCTGCACGATGAACGCGGTGACCCGGGGGTCGTCGTTCATCTGCAGGATCGCCGCGCGGATGTCCGCTGCACTGGCCGACTCCGGCAGGTCGATGCGGATCGAGTCGAGCCCGATCTGCGCCGAGTCCCGGTGCTTGCCCGCGACGTACGACACCGAACCCGGGTTCTGCCCGACCATGATCGTGCCGAGGCCGGGCCGGAAGCCGTGGTCGTGCAACCGGTCGATGCGGACCTTCAGGTCGTCGAGCGTGCGGGCGGCGAGGGCGGTGCCGTCGATGCGGACGGCACTGCCCTCCCCCGCCCAGAGCGCTCGCGGCAGGTCTGCCACGGCGCCGCTCACGCGTAGAGCGGGAACGCGTCGGTGAGGGCCTTCACCCGGGCCGACAGCGCGGCGATGTCCGGCTCCGGCATGAGGGTCAGCGCGATGACGTCCGCCACCTCGGTGAACTCGGCGTCGCCGAAGCCGCGGGTCGCCAGCGCCGAGGTGCCGATGCGGACACCCGAGGTGACCATCGGCGGGCGCGGGTCGAACGGCACCGAGTTGCGGTTCACGGTGATGCCGACCTCGTGCAGGAGGTCCTCGGCCTGCTTGCCGTCGACCTCGGACTCGCGCAGGTCGACGAGCACCAGGTGCACGTCGGTGCCACCGGTGAGGACGTCGATGCCGGCGGCCTTCGCGTCGTCCTGCGTGAGCCGGTCCGCCAGCGCCTTCGCGCCACGGAGCGTGCGCTCCTGGCGGTCCTTGAACTCGGGCGTCGCCGCGAGCAGGAACGCGGTGGCCTTGGCGGCGATCACGTGCATGAGCGGGCCGCCCTGCTGGCCCGGGAACACCGCGGAGTTCAGCTTCTTGAAGAGCGACTCCTCGTTGGACAGGATGATGCCCGAACGGGGACCGGCGAGCGTCTTGTGCACCGTCGACGAGACGACGTGGGCGTGCGGCAGCGGCGACGGGTGCAGGCCCGCGGCGACGAGCCCGGCGAAGTGCGCCATGTCGACCCAGAGCGTGGCGCCGACCTCGTCGGCGATCTCGCGGAACTTCGCGAAGTCGAGCTGGCGCGGGTACGCCGACCAGCCGGCGATGAGGACCTTCGGCTGGTGCTCGATCGCCTTCGCGCGGATGTCGTCGTAGTCGACCTCGAAGGTCTCCGGGTCGACGCCGTACGACACGGCGTTGTAGATGCGGCCGGAGAAGTTGAGCTTCATGCCGTGGGTCAGGTGGCCGCCGTGGGCGAGCTCGAGACCGAGGATGGTGTCGCCGGCGGAGGCGATGGCGTGCAGGACGGCGGCGTTCGCGCTGGCGCCGGAGTGCGGCTGCACGTTCGCGTACGCAGCGCCGAACAGGGCCTTCGCGCGGTCGATGGCGAGCTGCTCGGCGACGTCGACGAACTCGCAGCCGCCGTAGTAGCGCTTCCCCGGGTAGCCCTCGGCGTACTTGTTCGTCAGGACGGAGCCCTGCGACTCGAGGACGGCGCGCGGCACGAAGTTCTCGGACGCGATCATCTCGAGGGTGTCGCGCTGGCGACCGAGCTCGTTCTGCAGGACCGCGGCGATCTCGGGATCGACCTCGGCGAGGGGGGCGTTGAAGCTGGTCGGCGTGGCGTTCGTGGGCTGCGTGGACGCAGCGGGCAGATCGGTGATGGACACGGGACTCCTCGTTGTCTGATCGCCGCGCGGACGCGACGAGGTGGACGGATGGGCACTGCCCAGTCGTTCGGAATGGACACTGCCCAGGCGTACGGCAGCGCTCCGTGTCAGGTGTCGCTCCCCGATGGTGACCCATCCAACGCCAGTCGCGACCCGTCGATCGTACCGAGCGTGCCGGTTCGTGTCACCCTTGGTGCATGACCCTGAGCAGCCCGGAGCTCGACGAGCGCACCGATCTCCGCGCCCGGTACGACGTCCCGTGGAGCACGGTGGTGTGGGACGACCCGGTCAACCTCATGTCCTACGTGACGTACGTCTTCCAGAGCTACTTCGGCTTCGGGCGCGAGCACGCGGACCGCCTCATGCGCCAGGTGCACGTCGACGGTCGGGCGATCGTCGCGACCGGGGCCCGTGAGGCGATGGAGCGGCACGTCGAGGCGATGCACGGGTTCGGCCTGCAGGCGACCGTCGAGCGTGCCCCCGGAGCGGACGCGTGATCCCGTTCGTGCGGCGTCGGGACGGCGTGCACCTCGGGCTGTCCTCCGGCGAGCGCTCCGTGCTGGCGAGCCTGGTCGAACAGCTGCAGCAGGTGCTCGGCGGCGACCTCGACGAGGACCCGGTCGCGACGCGCATGTTCCCGGTCGCCTACCCGCAGGACGCCGAGGCGAGCGAGGAGTTCGCGCGGTACACCCGCTCGGACCTCCTGACGCAGAAGACCACGAACGCGGGCGTCGTCCTCGCGTGGCTGACGGGCGCCCGTGACGGCGCGCTCGAGCCCGAGGACGAGCAGGCGTGGCTCCGCTGCCTCACCGACCTGCGGCTCACCATCGCGGAGCGGCTCGGCATCGTGGACGCCGAGACCGAGGAGTCGTCGTCCGGCGGGTCGACCGGCGTCGGACTCCGCGACGTCTACGACTGGCTCGGGTACGTGCAGGAGCACCTGGTCACGACGCTCACGTCCGCACGGTGACCGTCAGCGTCCGGGCGTCCACGGCAGCCGACCTGGAGGCCCTGCTCGCGTTCTCGACATCGGCTCCGGTCTCGTGGACCCGTCCGGAGCGGTACCGGCAGGAGTCCGCCCTGCGGCACCACCGACCGGAGTGGTCGTTCCTCGCGGTGCGCGACCGCCGTCCCGTGGGTCGGGCGCTCTGGTGGGGCGGCGCCGACGCCGGTGCTCCGTCGACCCTGGACGACCTCCTGGTGGCGCCGTCGGACGAGGACGACCGGGTGACGATCGCGGCGGCCCTGATCCGGGTGGGTACCGCGTCGTTCGGCACCGTGCCCGAGTGGATCGTCGACCTGGCGGTGGACTGGCACGACGACCCGGAGGCGGTCGCGGCGGTGGCCTGGCGCACCGAGGCGGCGCGGCAGGCGGGGCTCGCCCGGTCGACCGAGCGGGTCAGCGTCGCGTGGGAGCACCCCACGGCCGCCGTCGCGCCCACGACGCCGCGCCTCCGGTTCCGCGGCGGTGACGACGACGAGTTCACCGACCTGTTCGCGCGGGTGACCGTCGGGTCGCTCGACGCCCACACCCGCGCGACCGTCGCGGAGCTCGGGGTGCGCGGCACCGCGCTCGACGACCTCGACTTCTACCGCAGCCTGCCCGGTCGGCGCGAGGACTGGCGCATCGCCGAGGACGACGACGGCCTCGTCGTCGGCTTCGTGCTCGCGACCCGGACCGCCTACGACGCAGCGGTCAGCTACATAGGCGTCCTGCCGCAGCACCGCGGGAAGGGCATCGTCGACGGGCTCCTCGCCGAGGCGCTCCGCGTCCACACCGCCGCCGGGGAGCCGCGGGTCGTGGCGACGACCGACGCGGACAACGTCCCGATGCGGCGGGCGTTCGAGCGCGCGGGCGCCACCGTCACGAAGCGGCGGATGGTGTACGAGCGCTGAGGATCGCTTTCAGAAGGCAACCTTGCAAGTTGCCCTGGTGAGGCGTACCGTACCGGTGTGGAACCGGACTTCGCGCTCGCCGACGACCTGCTGACCCTGCACGGGCGCATCCGTCGCACGCTCCTGACGGGCAAGGCCGACGAGGTCACCGCATCCCAGACCGCAGCGCTCGGTCGGCTGCTCCGTCACGGTGAGAGCACGGTCGCCGACCTCGCCCGGGCCGAGGGCGTCCGCCCGCAGTCGATGGGTGCGACCGTGCAGGCGCTCGTCGACCTCGGCCTGGTCGACCGCCGACCGGACCCCGCCGACGGCCGCCGCACGCTCGTCCGCGCGACCGACGCCGGGTCCCGCGCGCGCGAGGACGCCTGGACCACCCGCACGCGCGTGCTCGCCGACCGGCTGTCCGCGCTGCCCGAGGACGACCGCGCGGCCGTCGCCCGGGCCCTCGCGATCCTCCTGCCGCTGACCGACGACTGACCCACACCCACGACCGACCTGCACCGTTCCGACCCCGGGAAGAAGCCCACCACGTCCACCTCGACCTCCCCCTCGCCCACCGTCGCCCCCGGGGACACCGGCAGCGGCTTCGGCCCGAAGCTCCTCGTCCCCGTCCTGGTCGGTCCGCTCCTCAACCCCATCAACACGACGATGGTGTCGGTGGCCCTCGCGCCGATCTCCCGTGACCTCGGCATCGGTGCCTCCCAGGCGATCTGGCTCGTCGCCGCGCTGTACCTGGCGAGCGCGATCGCACAGCCGACGATGGGCAAGCTCGCCGACCGGTTCGGCCCGAAGAAGGTCTTCCTCACCGGACTCGTCATCGTCGGGGTCGCCGGCGTCGTCCCCGAGCTCCTGACCGGCTTCGGCGGGGCGGTCACCGCGCGGGTCCTCATCGGCATCGGGACCTCGTCGGCGTACCCGGCGGCGCTCACGACGCTGCGGCAGCACTCGGCACGCATCGGGAAGCCGACACCGCCCCTGGTCCTCGGGGCCCTCTCGATCACCTCGCTCGTGTCCGCGGCCGCCGGACCGCCCCTCGGCGGCGCCCTCATCGCGGCGTTCGGGTGGCACGCGATCTTCCTGGTGAACGTCCCCCTCGCGGTGTTCGGCATCGTCGTCGCGGCGCTCTGGCTGCCGTCCGACCGGCTCCGCCCGCGCGACGCCGACCGGCTCCCGGTCCGCACCGCGCTCGACCCGCTCGGCATGGTCCTGATGACCGGGGCCGTCTCGGCGCTCCTGGTGTTCCTGCTCGACCTGTCCGCCGGGCTCTGGTGGCTGCTCGCGACCGCGATCGTGCTCCTCGTCGCGCTCGTACTGTGGGAGCTCCGGGCGACGAGGCCGTTCGTCGACGTGCGGCTGCTCGTCCGGAACGGGGCGCTGTCACGCACGTACGGCCGGCTCTTCCTGACGTACCTGCTCGCCTACACGATGACCTACGGGTTCTCGCAGTGGGTGCAGGACGTCGCGGGCTACTCGAGCGACGTCGCCGGGTACCTGCAGCTGCCGGCCGCCGTCGTCGCCGGGGTCGTCTCGTTCCTGGTGGCCCGGAAGACCGCGGTCCGCCGGCCCCTCGTCGTCGCAGCGCTCACGCCGCTCCTCGGCGCCGGGCTCCTCCTGCTCCTGCACGCGGGGTCGCCGCTCGTGCTGCTGATCGTCGTCCCGGCGCTGTTCGGGGTGCCGCAGGCCCTCGCCTCGGTGTCGAACCAGGCGGCGCTCTACAAGGTCGTACCGTCCGAGTACATCGGCACGGCTGCGGGCCTGTCCCGCACGAGCATCTACATCGGGGCGATCGCGGCGTCGTCGCTCATCGGCGGGGTGTTCGGCCAGGCCCCGACGACCCCGGACCTGCACGTGCTCGGCTGGGTGATGCTCGGCATCGCCGTGCTCCTCAGCGTCCTGACGCTGGCCGACCGGGCGCTCGCCCGGGCGGATGCCGCCTGACGCAGCCCGCTGAGCAGGCGGACGCCGGCGCCGTGCGCCGGTAGCGTGACGGGCATGACGCACGGCGGCGGGTTCGACAGCAGCACCAGGGCCGGCGCGGTCTGGAACGTCGTGATCTGCGGGATCATCTGCATCGCCGCCCCGGTCTTCGCGGTGGTGAACGCCGGACGCGGTGCGACGTACGTCGGCATGGCGGTGGCCGTCACGGTGCTCGCGGTCTGCCTCGAGGTGTACTTCGTGCGCCGGCTCCTCGCGCACCGACGCTGACGACACCGGCCACGCTCCGAAGCGACCGGCGGCCGGCGCACCGGACGCACCCCGCGCCTCCCGTCCGCCGCCCGACGCCCGCCGGAACGTGCCGACCCGGGCCGGTACCCTGATGCCGTGACCGACCCGATCCCCACGCACTGGACCCTCACGCTCGTCTGCGACGACCAGCCCGGGATCGTGCACGCCGTGTCCGGAGCCGTCGTCGCGGCACACGGCAACATCACCGAGTCGCAGCAGTTCTCGAGCGCCGACACGAACTCGTTCTTCATGCGGCTGCAGGTCATGGCACCCGTCGACCGCGAGACCTTCGAGCAGGCCCTGGCGCCCGTGGTCGAGCGCTACGACGCCCGGGTGCAGCTCGACGTCGTGGGTCGGCCGATGCGCACGCTCGTGCTCGTGTCGAAGGCGGGGCACTGCCTGAACGACCTGCTGTACCGCCAGCGCGGCGGGCAGCTGCCGATCGAGGTCCCGCTCGTCCTGTCGAACCACGGCGACCTGGCCGGCCTGGCGGCGTTCCACTCCGTGCCGTTCGAGCACCGGCCGGTCACCGACGCGGCCTCGAAGCAGGCCATGGAGCAGCGCATCCTCGAGGCGGTCGAGGAGCACGACATCGAGCTCGTCGTCCTCGCCCGCTACATGCAGATCCTGTCGCCGGAGCTGTGCGCCGCGCTCGCGGGCCGCGCGGTCAACATCCACCACTCGTTCCTGCCCGGCTTCAAGGGCGCGAACCCGTACCGGCAGGCGCACGCGCGCGGTGTGAAGCTCATCGGGGCGACGGCGCACTTCGTCACGAGCGACCTCGACGAGGGGCCGATCATCGAGCAGAACGTCGTCCGCGTGGACCACACGAAGGACCCCGCCGAGCTGGTCTCCATCGGCCAGGACGAGGAGTCCCGCACGCTCACCCAGGCGGTGCGCTGGATCGCCGAGGACCGCGTGCTCCTCGACGGCGCCCGCACGATCATCTTCAAGTAGGCACAGCGCATGACGAACGCACCGCAGAGCCCGGTCGACTGGGGCGAGGTCCCGCCGCCGGTCGACGCCGACCGTCCTCGCCGTCGTGTGTCCGGGTGGACGGTGCTGCGGATCGTCGTGTGCGCGTTCGGCCTGTTCTCGCTGGCGTTCTGGGGGTACTGGTCGTGGATCCTGCCGTGGCCGGGCTACCTCTTCGCGATCGGGACGCCGCTGTTCGCGGCCGTCGTGTGGTACCTGTTCCGGTCGCCGCGGTCGCCGATCGACACGGACGTGGTGGGCAAGGTCATCGTCGAGACCGCCCTGGTGATCGCAGCCGGCGCGTGCTGGGTCTCGATCGGCCTGCCGCTCGTGGGCCTCGTGTTCGTCCTGGTCGCGGCGCTGTCCGGGGTGGTCGCGTTCCGCCGGGAGACAGCGTGAGCTCGGGCTCCGGTCTGGAGGCGCGGCGCACGCTGGTCCGCGCCCGTCACCTCGTCGACGTGTCCGGCACCACGACCGACGGCTGGGTCCTGCTCGCCGACGACGTGATCGACGCGGTCGGGTCCGGCACCACCGCGGTGCCCGCGGCGGACGAGGTCGTCGACCTCGGCGACGCGGTGCTGACGCCCGGCTTCGTCGACCTGCACGGGCACGGCGGGGGCGGAGCGGCCTACGAGGACGAGGCGTTCGACGCCGCCCTCGCGGTGCACCGGGCACACGGCACGACCCGCTCGGTCCTCTCCCTCGTCGCGAACCCCGTGCCGGCACTCGCCGCGTCGCTCGAGCACATCCGCGCCGTCGCCGCGGTCGACCCGCTCGTGCTCGGCGTCCACCTCGAGGGACCGTTCCTCTCCGCGCACAACAAGGGCGCGCACAACGAGTCGTTCCTGGTCGACCCGACCCCGACCGCGGTGGACGCCCTGCTCGAGGCCGGCGCGGGGCTCCTCCGCCAGGTGACGATCGCGCCCGAACTGCCGGGAGCGCTCGGCGCCGTGCGCCGGTTCGTCGACGCCGGGGTCACGGTCGCCGTGGGGCACACCGTCTGCTCGTCCGACCATGCCCGGGCCGCGTTCGACGCCGGCGCGACGGTCCTGACGCACGCGTTCAACGCGATGCCGGGGATCCACCACCGGGCGCCGGGGCCGATCGTCGCCGCCGTGGCCGACGAGCGGGTGACCCTCGAGCTCATCCTCGACGGCGTGCACGTGGACCCGTCCGTGGCCGCGATGCTGTTCGACGCCGCACCGGGCCGGGTGGCGCTGATCACCGATGCGATGGGCGCAGCCGGCTCGGCGGACGGCTCCTACCTGCTCGGGTCCCTCGCCGTGACCGTCTCCGACGGTGTCGCCCTCGTCGCGGGCACGGACACGATCGCGGGGTCGACGCTGACCCAGGACACCGCGCTCCGGAACGCCGTCGACGGCGCGGGCCGGACCCTGCCGCAGGCCGTCGCGGCCCTGACCAGCGTGCCCGCCGCCGCGCTCGGGCTCGGCGACCGCCTGGGTCGACTCGCCCCCGGGTACGCCGCCGACCTCGTCGCGCTGTCCCCGTCGCTCGACGTGCGTCGGGTGTGGGGCGCCGGACGCGAGCTGACTCCACCCGACGCTTGACCACTGGGTTCGTGCGGCGGGACCATCACCGCATGAGCCTCTACATCGCCTGTCCGGTCGAGAGCGTCGAACGTGCGACCGCCTTCTACACCGCGCTCGGCTGGTCCCTGGTCGAGTCGATGTCGCGCGACGACGTCTCGTGCATCGCGTTCGGCACCGACCAGTTCCTCATGCTCAGCAGCCGCGAGGCGTACGCCAGCGTCGGGGGCACCGAGGACCTGGTCGGCGGACCGGACACCCCGTCGAAGGTCACGCTGTCGTTCGACCTCGACAGCCGCGAGGCCGTCGACGAGCTGGTCGAGCGTGCCCGTGCGGCCGGTGGGCGGATCGGCGACACCGACGAGTACCCGTTCATGTACCAGCGGCAGTTCGACGATCCGGACGGGTACCACTGGTCGCCGTTCTGGATGGACCCCGCCGCGACCCCGGGCTCCTGAGGCCGGCACGCACCGGGGGCTGCACGGCCTCACTGGTGCAGGAAGTCCTGCCGGGGCTGCGTCGGCACCGGGGTGAGCGAGATCCGCAGCACGGGTCCGCTGTCCTCGGCCGTCGATCCCTCGACGACGACCTCGAGCGCGTCCGGAGTCCGGGTCCACCGCGTCACGGTGCCGGAGCCGAGCACCTCGACGTCGCTGACCGCCCGGTCCAGCAGCGCGCTCGCAGACCGCAGTGACCGCAGTCGCACGACCCCGTCACCGGGCTGCGCGAGCACGACCGCGTAGAGGTGGTCACCGGTCACGTCGTGCCGCACCGTGAACCGCACGTCCTCCGCCGTGTACACCGGAGCGGCCTCGTCGACGAACGAACCCGCGGTGACCTCGGTCGGCCCTTCCGACGGCACGACCCACGGCCGCGTGCCGTAGACGGCTTCGCCGTGCAGTGCGAGCCACCGACCCATGCCCTCGAGCAGGCGCTGCTCCTCGACCGGGATCGTGCCGTCCGGCTTCGGCCCGACGTTGAGCAGCAGCACCCCGCGCTTGGACACGACGTCGACGAGCTCGGCGACGAGTTCCCGCACGCTCTTGTAGTCGTGCCCCTCCACCCAGCACCACGAGGTCCGGGACACCGACGTGTCGTTCTGCCACACCACGGGCTCGATCCTCGCCGTCGCTCCGCGTTCGATGTCGTACACGGCCGTCCCCGGTGCGAAGGCGTCCCACTTGTGGTTGATGACGACCTCGCGGCCCCACTCGGCCGCCCGGTTGTAGTAGTAGGCGGCCAGCGTCCGGAGCACCGGCGCGAACGCGGGCTGTTCGATCCACCAGTCGAACCAGAGCACCTGCGGCCGGTAGCGATCGATGACCTCGACGGTGCGGAGCAGCCAGTCCTCGAGGAACCGCTCGGTCGGGGCGGTCTCCTCGCGCTGCGCCGGCCCGTAGAAGTCGTTCCACCGGGGGTCGAGCACGTCGGACTCGAACCGCGCACCGCCGTTCATGAAGAACCAGTGCTCGGCGCGGTGCGACGACGCGCCACGCACCATCCAGGCGTCGTCGACGGCGCGCGAGAGGTCCCCGAACACGTCGCGCTCCGGGCCCATCCGCGCGGCGCTCCACCGCGAGCGGGCGGTGTCGTACATCGCAAACCCGTCGTGGTGCTCGGCCACGGGCACGACGAACTGCGCTCCTGCCCGTCGGAAGAGCGCTGCCCAGGCGGTCGGGTCGAAGTGCTCCATCGTGAACGACGGGATGAAGTCCTTGTACCCGAAGTCGCGCTGCGGTCCGTACGTCGCGACGTGGTGCTCGTACGCCGCGGTGCCCTCCCGGTACATCTCGCGGGAGTACCACTCGTTGCCGAAGGCCGGGACGGAGTACACGCCCCAGTGCAGGAAGACGCCGAACTTCGCGTCCTCGTACCAGCGAGGCGGCTCGTAGGCGGCGAGGGACTCCCACGTCGCGTCGAACGGACCGGCGTCGACGACGGCCCGGACGGCGCGGAGGGCCTCGGTGTTGTCGCTGACGTCGACCGGGTCGGGGAGCGACTCCGGGTCGAGGCGGGCGGGGCGGTCCGGCATGGGGCACTCCTTCGTGCGTCGGATGCTGCACCCCCTGCCTACCCGACGCGGTCGGGAGCCGGTCGGGTCAGCCGCGCGGACCGGTCAGGGGAGCTCGACGGTCACCGATGCCGTCGACGGTCCGCCGCACTGCTCGGAGCCGCCCGTCCGCACCCACGTGAGGTCCACGTCCCGCTCCACGAGCACCCGGTCGTCGGCGCCGAACAGGGCGACGCGGCCGCGCTCCGCCGTCGCCATCGACGTCGAGACGATCCAGACGTCCCCCTCGTGCGTGGTCGACGGCAGCAGGGTCGAGGTCGGCGCGGGTGGTGCGTCTGCTGGACCGGCAGGGGTCGCGTCCCCCGGCTCGTCCGGCTGCACCGGCGCAGCCCGGACCACGAGTCCGGGGGTGCAACCGCGCTCCTGGCAGAAGCCGACGCCCTCGACACCCGATGCCGGGTCCGCCGAGCCCGGCACACGGACCTCCACCGAGTTGCTCCACCCCTGCAGGGTGCACGCCACCCGGAAGAACCCCGAGCACCCGCTCAGCGCCACCGTGAGCACCACTGCGACCACGACCGACCCGGCCGCCGGCCCGGTCCCCGCTCGCCGTCGCACGCCTCCATGGTCGCCGATGCCGCGGCGGCGCATGGTCACGATCACGCAACCGTCCTCAGGCGGCGACCACCGAGAGCAGGCGGAGTCGGTCGTGGCTCTCGGTGCCCGGGACCGCGGTGTAGACGAGCAGCACGTGCGCCTGCTCCGGGTCGAGCAGCACCTGGCAGTGCAGCTCGAGCCGGCCGACGACCGGGTGGTCGTACCGCTTCACGGTGCCGGGCCGGAGTCCGACCTCGTGCCGGTCCCAGAGCGCGCGGAACTCGTCGGAGCGATCGAGCAGGTCGTCCGCGAGCCGGGCAGCGGCGGAGTCCGGGCCGCGCCGTGCAACGACCTCGCGGAGCGACGACGTGTACAGCCGGGAGGTTGCCTCGCGGTCCTCGACCGGGAACAGGTCGCGCGCGCCCGGCTCGGTGAACCACCGCCACCCGCTCGACCGCTCGTGTCCGGTGCGCAGGCTCGCGTCACCGAACAGCGCGGTGGCGAGCGGCGTCTGCTGCAGGGTCTCGCCGAGCTCCGAGACGACCTCGGCCGGGGTGTCGACCAGCCGGTCGAAGATGCGCATCATGCCGGGCCCGACGTGATCGGTGCCGACGCCGGACTCGGGCGGCCGGTGCCCGGCGAGGCGGAAGAGGTGGTCGCGCTCCTGCCGCGTCAGGTGGAACCCCTGCGCGATCGCGGCGACCATCTGCTCGGACGGCTGCGGTCCGGTCCCCCGCTCGAGCCGGGCGTAGTAGTCGGCGGACATGTGGCAGAGCGAGGCGACCTCCTCGCGCCGGAGGCCCGCGGTCCGGCGCCGCTGCCCGGGCGGGAGGCCGACGTCGGACGGTTGCAGCGCCTCCCGTCGGCCGTGCAGGAAGGCGCCGAACTCCGATCGATCCGTCATGCGTCCATCCTCCGGGTCCGCGGCCCCCGCAGCCACGGCTCGTCAGGTCCTGGTTCACGGTGCGGCGGCGTCGCAGGCTGAGACCGGCCCGGTCCGCGGGCGACGACGACGAGGAGACCACCGTGCCGAGACGACCCATCGAGATCACCCTCCCCCGCCTGGACGGCACCCGTGCCGTCGTGACGGGCGGCAGCGACGGCATCGGACTCGGCATCGCGACCGCACTGGCCGGCGCCGGCGCCGAGGTCGTGCTGCCGGTCCGGAACCCCGCGAAGGGTGCCGCCGCACGCGACCGTGTCCTCCGCACGCACCCCGACGCGCGGGTCTCGCTCGGGACGCTCGACCTGTCCTCGCTCGCGTCGGTCGACGCCTTCGCCGGCGCGATGGTGGCCGACGGCACCCCGGTCGACCTGCTCGTCGGCAACGCCGGCGTGATGACGCCGCCCGAGCGGCAGACCACCGTGGACGGCTTCGAGCTGCAGCTCGGCACGAACCACCTCGGGCACGTCGCACTCGTCCGCGGGCTCCTGCCGCTGCTCCGCGCAGCACGGGGGCACGTCACGTCCCAGATCAGCGTGGCGGCACGGACCGGTCGGATGAACTGGGACGACCCGAACTGGGAGCGCCGCTACGACGGCATGCGCGCCTACCAGCAGTCGAAGCTGGCGTTCGGCCTGTTCGGGCTCGAGCTCGCCCGGCGGAGCCACGAGCACGGGTGGGGCGTGACGAGCAACATCGCCCACCCGGGCGTCGCACCGACGAGCCTGCTCGCCGCCCGTCCGGAACTCGGTCGGAGCGGCGACACCGCGTCGGTGCGGGTCATCCGCTGGTTGTCCGGGCGCGGGCTGCTCGTGGGGACCCCGCGCACCGCCGGACTGCCGGCACTCGTCGCCGCGACCGACCCGGCCGTGCGCGACGGCGGCTTCGTGGGCCCCACCGGCCCGGGCGGTGCCGGCGGTGCACCGGGGACGCTCGACCCCTGGAAGCCGCTGCGCAGCGCCGAGGACGCCCGACGCGTGTGGGAGCTGTCGGAGCAGCTGCTCGGCGCACCCGTCCGCTGACGACACGCGAGCGGTCCGCCTGCCAGGCTGTGCGCATGAGCGTCATGGTCAGCGTCTCGGAAGCACAGCGGACGCGCACGAGCGAGAAGTACACGGCCTACCCGCCCGAGGTGCTGCCGATGTTCGTCGCGGAGATGGACTCGGTGCCGGCGGAGCCCGTGCGCGAGGCCCTCGAGCGCGCGGTCCGCGACGGTGACACCGGCTACGTCGGCCACACCCGGGTGCTCCCCGAGGTGTTCGCCGACTTCGCCGGACGCCGGTGGGGGTGGGACGTCGATCCCGACCTCGTCCGGACGACCACGGACGTGTCGGTGGCCGCGGTCGAGGTCCTCCGGCGCGTGGTCGAGCCGGGCGACCAGGTCGTCGTCATGCCGCCCGTGTACCCGCCGTTCTGGGAGTACGTGCGCGAGGCCGGGGGCACGGTGACCGAGGTCCCGCTCCGCGCGCCCGACGGTGACCCCGACCCGTTCGACACGACGGCGGGCTGGCGCATCGACCTCGACGGCATCGCTCGGGCGTTCGCCGGCGGTGCCCGCACGGTCCTGCTCTGCAACCCGCACAACCCGCTCGGCCTGGTGCACGCACGGGACGACCTCGTCGCGCTCGCACGGCTGGCCGCCGAGTGGGACGCGGTCGTCGTGTCCGACGAGATCCACGCGCCGCTCACCCACGCCGACGCCGCCTTCACCCCGTTCCTGACGTGCGGTCCCGAAGCGGTCGAGCACGGCGTCGCCCTGACGAGCGCGAGCAAGGCGTGGAACCTCGCCGGGACGAAGTGCGCGCTCATGGTCGGCGCATCGGAACGGGCCCGTGCCTGGTTCGACGGGCTGCCGGTCGAGGTCGTCGAGCGGACCGGGATCCTCGGCTACACCGCGAGCGTCGCCGCGTTCCGGGACGGCGAACCGTGGCTCGCGTCGCTGCTCGGCGAGCTCGCGACGAACCGACGGGTGCTCGCGGAGGAACTCGGTGCAGCCCTGCCCGGCGCCGGGTACCGGCAGCCGCAGGCGTCCTACCTCGCCTGGATCGACCTGCGCGCCCTGCCGTGGGGCGACGGGCCCGCCGTGGTCCTGCTCGAGCGGGCGGCGGTGGCGCTGTCCGACGGGCGGGACTTCGGGCGCCAGGGCGCCGGCCACGTGCGGCTCAACTTCGGCTGCTCCGAGGAGACGCTGCGCGAGGGGCTCACCCGGCTGGCCTCAGCCCGCTGAGCGCGGCCCGCCGGGCGCGCCGCCGTTCACTCGAAACGCTGCCACTCCGGCTTGTTCGCGTACGTGTACCGGTAGTAGTCGGCCAGGCGAAGGCCGGCGGCCGCCTCCTCGTCGACGACGACGGTCGCGTGCTCGTGCAGCTGCAGGGCCGAGCCGGGCACGAAGGACGACAGCGGGCCCTCGACCGCAGCCGCGACGGCGTCGGCCTTCGCGGAGCCCTGCGCGACGAGGACGAGCTCACGCGCCTCGAGTATCGTGCCGAGCCCCTGGGTCATGCAGTGCGTCGGGACGTCGTCGAGGGAGTCGAAGAAGCGCGCGTTCGCCTCACGCGTCGACGGCGCGAGCGTCTTGATGCGGGTGCGCGACGCGAACGACGAGGTCGGCTCGTTGAACCCGATGTGCCCGTTCGCGCCGATCCCGAGGATCTGCACGTCCACTCCCCCGGCCGCGCGGATGGCGGCGTCGTACTCCTTCGCCGCGAACGCCAGGTCGCCGGCGCGGCCGTCCGGCACGCGGACGCGCGACGGGTCGAAGCCGAGCGGCTCCACGACGTCGCGCTGGATCACGGACGCGTAGGACTCGGGGTGCTCGAGCGGGATCCCGACGTACTCGTCGAGGGCGAACCCGCGCGCGGCCGCGAACGAGACCTCGCCGGCCTCGACCCGACGGCGCAGGTCTGCGTAGATGCCCTGCGGGCTGGAGCCGGTGGCGAGTCCCACGACGGCGGACGGCTTCTCGGCGACGACCGAGGCGATCTTGGCGGCGGCGACACGACCGACCTCGGCCGGCGTCGGCAGGATGATGATCTCCACGCGGCCACCCTACTGGTCATGACCAGTCGGCGACAGGGGTGATCGGTAGCGTGGACCCATGCCGACCCCTGACTTCGTCCTGTCCCTGCGCGAGAAGATCGGCACCGACCTGCTCTGGTTGACCGGGGTCACCGCCGTGGTCACCCGTGGCGAGGGCGCCGCGCGCGAGCTGCTCGTCGTCCGACGCGCGGACACCGGCGCGTGGACGCCGGTGACGGGGATCGTCGACCCGGGCGAGGAACCGGCGGTGGCCGCCGAGCGCGAGGTCCTCGAGGAGGCCGACGTCGTCGCGGTCGCCGAGCGCCTGGCGTGGGTGCAGACCCTGCCCGAGATGACGTACCCGAACGGCGACCGCGCGCAGTACCTCGACCTCGTCTTCGCCTGCCGGTACGTCTCCGGGGACCCGTTCCCGGCGGACGGCGAGAACACCGAGGCGACCTGGGCCCGGCTCGACGCCCTGCCCGCGATGTCCGCGGACATGCGCGCACGTGTCGAGGCGGGCCTGGCCGACGAGCGCGAGGCGCGCTTCGAGCGCTGACCGCAGCGGACGGGAGGCGCGTGGCGGCCCCGCCACGCGCCTCCAGGCCGGCGGGGTGCACGGGCAGGGCCCGGGCCGAGTCGCCGGTCAGGCGAGCGGCGCGACCGCCACCGGTGCACCGAGCAGCCGCAGGGCCACGGCGTCGCCCGTGGTGCGGCGGTCGCTGACCTCGTGCTGCACCGTGACGACCGTGTCGTCGTCGAGTCGGACAGTCGTGCGGCGGATCGAGCCGAGGAAGCTCGACGCGACGACCGTGCCGGTGACGCCCTCGGCGGCGAACGCGACGTCCTCGGGCCGGACGAACGCGGTCACCGGGCCGTCGGCGGTCCCGGCGTCGAGGGCCGGTACCCGGAACCCGTACACGAAGACGTCACCGTCGCGCAGGTCCCCGCGCAGCCGGTTCGACTGGCCGACGAAGTCCGCGGTGAACGCCGACACCGGGTGGCGGTAGAGCTCCTCCGGCGTACCGACCTGCTCGATGTCGCCCGCGTTCATGACGGCGATGCGGTCGGAGACGGCGAGCGCCTCCTCCTGGTCGTGGGTGACGAACACGGTGGTGATGCCGAGGTCGGTCTGGATGCGCCGGATCTCGTCGCGCAGGGAGACCCGCACCTTGGCGTCGAGCGCGGAGAGCGGCTCGTCGAGCAGGAGCACGCGGGGCCGGGTGACGAGGGCGCGGGCGAGGGCGACGCGCTGCTGCTGGCCGCCGGAGAGCTGGTGCGGCCACCGGTCGGCGAAGTCGACGAGGTGCACCATGTCGAGGGCCTCGACGACCCGCTCGCGTCGTGCGGCCGCAGGCACCCGACGCATCTCCAGGCCGAAGGAGACGTTCTGCCGCACGGTCATGTGCGGGAACAGCGAGTACTGCTGGAACACCATCCCGATGTCCCGCTGGTCGACCGGGACCGAGGCGACGTCCGCGCCGTCGATGCGGATGGCGCCGCCGTCGATCGTCTCGAGCCCGGCGAGGGCCCGGAGCGCGGTGGTCTTGCCGCAGCCGGACGGGCCGAGCAGCGACACGAACTCACCGGGTTCGATGCGCAGGGACAGCCCGGCGAGTGCCCGGTGCGTGCCGTAGTGCTTCTCGACCGCCTCGAGTTCGACGGTCGCGCCCTCGGTCGAGAGCGAGGCCGGGGCGGCGGGGGCGGTCGTGGTCATGCGGACTCCTTCGGGGTGCGCCGGCGGCCGGTCCCGACCCGGCCGATCAGCACGAGCAGGACGAACCCGAACAGCAGCGCGGCGAGCGAGAAGACCGCTGCGACGTACGGGTCGGTCGACTGCACGAGCAGCAGCGCGGTCTGGAACGTGGTGCGGGAGAGGAACGAGGCGAGGGTGTACTCGCCGAGGACGACCGTCACGGTGAGGAAGCACGCGGCGGTGATGCCGCGGCGGAGGTTCGGCAGCAGGATCCGCCACGTCACCGTCCACCACGAGGCGCCGAGGGACCGCGCCGCCTCGGACAGCACCGTGACGTCCGCCGCGGTCAGGGCCGCCGCGATCGGACGGAACGCGAACGGCAGCGACACGACGCCGATCGCGAACGCCAGGGTCCAGGCGCCGGAGCCGAAGACCTGGGCCACGACCTGGTAGACGGGGATGAACCCGACGACGAGCACCACGACGGGCACGGTGATCGGGACCAGGCACACGAACTCGAGCACGCGACGCAGGCGGGGGTAGCGCAGTGCCGTGACGATCTGCGCCGGCAGGAGGACGAGCAGCACGATCCCGACGGTGATGACGGCGATGAGCAGCGACGCGGCGAGGCCGTCGAAGACCGGCTGGTACGTGACGGCGTTCGCCGGGTCGACGATCGCGGCGTAGTGGTCGAGGGTCAGGGCGCCGTCGGTGCCCTGCCGGAACGTGAACTGTGCCAGGGCGACCAGCGGGACCGCGAACACCAGTCCGACCAGGGTGAGCACGACCGCTGCGGTGCCCCGCGACGGGGCGACGCCGAAGCGGCGGGGGCGAGCAGCGCCTCCCGGCCGGGTCGCCGGACGCACGACGGCGCTCACCGCTGCCACCGGGCGGCCCGGCGCTGGAGCAGCGAGTACAGGGCCATGACGACCGCCATGACGACGACCATGCCGAGCGCGAGCACCCCGGCGACGTTCTGCAGGCCGATGATCGTCTCGCTGGTCAGCTGCGCGCGGATCGTCAGCGGGACGATGCCGCCCTGGGAGATGAGCGCGGCGGCGGTGGCGAACGACGAGAACGCGTTCGCGAACAGCAGCAGCAGCGAGCCCCAGAAGGCCGGAGCGAGGACCGGGACGGCGATGCGCCGCCAGTACGTCGCGCGCGAGGCCCCGAGGGTGGCCGCGGCCTCGCCCCACTGCGCTTGCACGCCCTCGAGGGCGGGCATGAACGTCAGGACCATCAGCGGGACCTGGAAGTACACGTAGGGGATGACGAGCCCCGGGACCGTGTAGAGGAAGGTGCCGTCGGCGTTGAGGTCGATCCCGAACGTGGACACGAGCCACGTCGTGACCAGGCCCTGCGCCCCGATCGTCGCGATGAAGGCGAACGCGAGCATGACACCGCCGAACTGCGCGAGGACGCTCGCGGCGGCGTCGATCACCGAGCGGACGAGTCCGTCCGGGCGGAGCGCCGCGAGCGCCCGGCAGACGAGCGCACCGACGACCGCGCCGATCACGGCGGAGACGGCCGACAGCCCGAACGAGCCACCGAAGGCGCGCAGCACGGACGGGTCGGTGAAGGCCGCGAGGTTCGCGACGGTGAGCGCACCGTCGCCGGTGAGGAAGCCGCTGCCGACCGCGATCACGGCCGGGACGGCCAGGAACAGCAGCACGTAGGCGGCGAACGGGGTGAGGCCGAGCCAGGCGATGCCGGCGCGGCGGCCCCGGCCGTTCCGCGGGTGCGAGGCGACGGGATTGGGCTGCGGACCGGGGGCGGCCTGCAGACCGGAGGCGGGGGTGCCGCCGGCATCGGCCACCGAGCCGACGGCGCTGGTGGCCGCAGCACTGGTCGCTGCGGGGGCGGGTGCCTGCCCCGGCACGGTCGCGCTGCCGCCGCTCGGGGCCGATGCGCGGGCCACGGGATCAGGACCCCATGGTGGCGGACCACTTCGCCGCCAGGACCTTCGCGGCCTCGGTGACCTGCGCGTCCGTCAGCTCGACGTAGTCCTTCGGCATGCCGCCGGCGGCCTCGAGCGCGTCCTTGTCGACCTTGCCCGACTGCTCCATCGCCGCGAGGGTCGACGGGAAGGCGCCGGCCTGCAGGTACAGGTTCTGCGCGTCCGGGCTGGCGATGTACTCCTGCCAGAGGCGCGCCGCCGCCGGGTGCGGGGCGTCCTTGTTGATCGCCTGCGAGTAGTACGAGCCGAGGGCCTGGCCCTCGGGGACGACGGTCTTCCAGTTCTCGTTGCCGGAGGCACCGGCGGCCGGGCCCCACGCGAGGTTGTTGTACGACCACTGCACGACGACCGGGGTCTCGCCCGAGGCGACCGTGGCCTGCGACGGCAGCACGTTCTGGAAGTTGCCGGCCTGCTTCAGCTTGCCGAAGAAGTCGACGCCCTTCGTGATGTCGTCCGCCGAGCCGCCGTTCTCCAGCGCCGCGAGGTACACCGCGCTCGCGGCCTGGTTCGCCTGCGTCGGGTCGCCGGCGATCGAGACCTTGCCCTTGTACTCGCTGCCGAGCAGGTCGTTCAGGTCCTTCGGTGCGTCCTGGATCTTCGACGAGTCGTACCCGATCGACATCAGGCCCGTGTAGTCACGCGTCCACTTGCCGTCGGCGTCCTTCAGCGTGTCCGGGATGTCCGACCAGTTCGCGACCTTGTAGTCGGTGAGCAGGCCGAGGTTCTGCTGCATGACCGCGTTGCCGAGGTCGAGCACGTCGGGGGCGGTGGACTGCCCCTGCTGCGACTTCACGGCGGCGACCTCGTCGGCGCTCGAGCCGTTCGGGTTCGCGGAGTTCACCTTGATGTCGTACTGCTTCTCGAAGCCGGCGATGATCTTGCCGTAGTTCGCCCACGTCGGCGGGAGCGCGATGACGTTGAGCTGGCCCTCGGCCTTCGCGGCCTTCACGAGGGCGTCCATGCCGCCGGCGGCCTCGGCGCTGGTGGCCGTCTTCCAGTCGGTGTCGCCGGAACCGGTGCTCGTGCTCGCCGAGCTCGTGGCCGAGCAACCGGCCAGGGTGACGACTGCTGCTGCGGCCAGGGCGATGCCGGCCAGGGTGCGGGTGTGCTGCACGGGGTGTGCCTTCCGGGTGCTGTGGGGGTTCGGGTGTCCGGGGGTCCGGGTTCGGCACGATCGTGGACGCGGCCGGTTTCGGGGTCGTGCTGCGGCGGTGAACGGTGGCGGAACAGCGGGTGCGGCTGTACGGTTTCGCTGCCGGGGACGGTCCCCGGTGATGGTCGGTCGCGTCTGCGGCGCACGCTGCGGTCGCGACCGCGGACAGCCGGGAGGCACGGGTGCAGTTCACGACGACGGTCCTGCAGGCACGGAAGACGGCCACCGGTCTGCCCGTTCCCGAGGAGGTCATCGACGCCCTCGGCTCCGGGAAGCGCCCCGCCGTGGTCGTCACGATCGACGGTGGCTACACCTACCGGTCGACGGTCGGGGTCATGGGCGGACAGTTCCTGGTGCCGCTGTCCGAGGCCCACCGCACCGCAGCGAGCATCGCCGCCGGGGACACCGTCGAGGTCACGCTCGAGGTCGACACCCTGCCGCGGACGGTCGAGCTGCCGTCGGACCTGGCGGCGGCGTTCGACGAGGCCGGGGTCCGGGCGGCCTACGAGACCCTGTCGGCCTCACGGCAGCGGGCGCTCGTGGACCCGGTGCTCGCGGCGAAGGCGCCGGAGACGCGCCAGCGCCGGGTCGAGAAGGCCGTGGAGTCGTTGCGTGCGTAGGCGGGGTGGGTCCACCCCGCCTCAGGCGCCGAGCTCGACCAGGACGCGCGGGATCTCGGCGAGGAGCTCACTGGCCAGGTAGCCGAGCGGCCCGACCTGCACGGCCAGGCGGTCCCCCGCGGCCGCGTGCACGTAGGACGCCCAGGCGACGGCCTGCGCGGGTCCGGCTCCACGGGCGAGCAGCCCGACCACCACGCCGGACAGCACGTCGCCGCTGCCGCTCGTCCCCAGGCCGCCCGAACCGGTGCCCTTCACCCAGGCACGACCGTCCGGCGCGGCGATGACGTCGGACAGCGCCACGACGGCGCCGTACCGCTCGGCGATCTCGCGGGCGTCGGCGACGTCGTCGTCCCCGCAGTCCCGCCCGAGGAGGCGCTCCGCCTCGCCGCTGTTCGGCGTCAGCACGAGCCGACCGTGCAGGGGCGCGAGGCGGTCCTCGACGTCCGCGGCCACGCCGAGCGCGAAGGCGTCGAGGACGACGAACGCCTCCGGACCGACCGCATCGGCGATGCCGGCGACGAGGTCGCGGGCGCCGTCGGGCTCGTCGAGCCCGGGGCCGACGAGCACGGCGTCGGAG
>NZ_CAJCKG010000008.1:0-110285 GCF_903970945.1 Curtobacterium sp. ME26 | reverse complement strand
GCTGCGGTGTCGTCGGAGCAGCTGCGGACGGTGCTCCGCGCTGCGTCGGTGCCGTCGGTGCCGACGGAGCCCGAGGCCGAGCCGGTGCCGTCGGAGCTCGCCTTCACCGGCTCCACGGTCCTGCGGGTCGCGCTCCCTGCCGCTGCCGTGCTCCTGCTCGGAGGCGTGATCCTCCTGGTCCGGGCACAGCGCCGCCGTGACGGAGCGGACGCGTCCCACCCCGCGGAGGACCGAGCCGCCCGGACGACCGCCCCCGCCCGGCCCACCAGCCGGACGGGGGCGGTCTCGTCACGCCAGGGCGGCGGTGACGTACTCCAGCAGTGCGGCGGCGTAGGCCTCGGCCGCGTCGTCACTCCGGAACTCCCGGGGCGTCCCGCCGATCGTCGCCGTCACGACGAACCCGGCGGTCAGCGACACGAACGCCGGGCCGAGCAGGTCGCGCAGCTGGTCCTCGCGCGGGAGCCACAGCGACTCGGACGCCTCGACCGAGTCGAGCGCCCACTCGGTCGTCCCGTTGAAGCCGAGCACGGTGCCGCTCGGGTAGTCGTGCCGTTCGACCGTCATCTCGGAGACGGTGTAGACGTCGTCGTCGACCCCGGGCTTGTCGATGACGAAGCGGTCGCCGGTCGCCGGGTGCCAGCGGAGTCCGGCGTCGCGGAGCGACCGGGCGAGTTCGACGGTGATCACGGCACCACCCTGCCACGCACCGACGGTGCGCGTCGCGCGGACCCGGGCGGCGGCGTAGGTGCCGGCAAGGTCGCCGTACTAGCATCGCCGAGCACCCCCGCGCGCGGCGAGCAGTCGTCCGCGCGCGCGGACGCGACGACGCCCGGGCGACCGGTGCCGCGCCTCCCGGCCGCTGCCGCGACCACGGGCACGACCGCCGGCCGGCGTCCCGGTCCGGGTCGGCGACCAGCCGGTCCGGGTCCCGTCCGCCCCACCCCGTCCGCCCAGCAAAGGACCCGCATGACCCTCGAGCGCGAGGAACTCCGCGACGACTGGACCGTGGCGATCGCCGGCGACCAGGTGCCGGCCGGAGCGCCGGCCGGGATCGCGGGTCGCACGATCCCCGCCACGGTGCCGGGGCAGGTGCACACGGACCTCGAACGCGAGGGACTCGTCGCCGACCCGACGTTCGACCGCAACGAGGACGGCGCGAAGTGGGTCGGACGGGCCGACTGGGTCTACCGGCGCACCGTGGACGTCGCACCGCGGGGCCACGAGCGCGTCGACCTCGTCTGCGAGGGGCTGGACACCGTCGCGGAGCTGAGCCTCGACGGCGTGGTCATCGGCACCACCCGGAACATGCACCGGCGGTACCGGTTCGACCTCAACGACGTGCCGGGTGCTGCGGGCGACCGCGAGCTCGAGATGCTCTTCGAGTCGCCGTACCGCGAGGCCGGCCGTGTCGCCGCCCGCGCCGGGTCGATGCCCGGGCCGTACGACGAGCCGTTCCCCTACGTCCGCAAGCAGGCGTCGAACTTCGGCTGGGACTGGGGACTCACCGCAGTGACGAGCGGACCGTGGCGTCCCGTCGCGATCGAGCGCTGGTCGACGGCCCGCCTCGCCGAGGTGAAGCCGCTGGTCGACGTCGAGGCCGGCGAGGGCGTCCTCGACGCCCACGTCCGCGTCGAGCGCTCCGGGATGAACGACCTCGACCAGGACGGCGAGGACGACGACCTCGTGCTCGTCGTCACGGTCGCCGGCCCCACGGCCGACGGCGGGACGACCCGGCAGCGTTCGCGGGCACAGCTGACGCCGAAGGACGACGAGACGGTCGTCACGGTGCGCGTGCCCGAGGTGCGGCGCTGGTGGCCGCGCGGCTACGGGGAGCAGCCCCGGTACGACGTGACCGTCGAGCTGCAGACCGTCGACGGCGAGGTCCTCGACCGTCGGACGGCGAGGACGGGCTTCCGCTCGGCCCGCATCGACACCGCCGACGACGCCGTCGGCAAGCCCTTCACCGTCGTGGTGAACGGCACCGTGATCGACGTGCGCGGGGTGAACTGGATCCCGGACGACGTCATCGTGTCCCGGGTCGACCGGCAGCGGGTGGCCGACCGGCTCCGGGTCGCCGCGGACATCGGCGTGAACCTCGTCCGGGTCTGGGGCGGTGGCGTCTACGAGTCCGACGACTTCTACGACGTGTGCGACGAGGCCGGCCTGCTCGTCTGGCAGGACTTCGCCTTCGCGTGCGCGGCCTACCCCGAGATCGAGCCGATCCGCAGCGAGGTCGTCGCCGAGGCCCGCGACAACGTCGCACGCCTGGCCGGCCACCCCTCGCTCGTCGTCTGGAACGGCAACAACGAGAACATCTGGCTGCACGACGCCGACGGCTGGGCCGACGAGCTCGGCGACCGCGGCTGGGGACTCGACTACTACCTCGACCTGCTCCCGACGATCGTCGACGCCGTCGACCCGTCGCGCTTCTACACGGTCGCGTCGCCCTGGTCGGGTTCCGAGAGCCTGCCCGCGAACGACGTCGACCACGAGACGCACCACTCGTGGGACGTCTGGAACCGCCTCTCCGACGACCACTACCGCGACTCGGTGCCGCGCTTCGTCTCGGAGTTCGGCTGGCAGGCGCCGCCCGCGTGGCGCACCCTGCGCGAGGCCGTGACGGACGAGCCGCTGCGCGTCGACTCACCCGGCGTCGTGCACCACCAGAAGGCCGACGACGGGATGGGCAAGCTCGCGCGCGGCATCGCGCCGAGGTTCGGTACCGTCGACCCGGGGGAGTTCGACCGCTGGCACTACCTGACGCAGCTCCAGCAGACGCGCGCGATCGCGACGGCCGTCGAGCACTGGCGGACGCACTGGCCGCGCAACACCGGCGTGGTCGTCTGGCAGCTCAACGACCTGTGGCCGGTGGCCTCGTGGTCTGCGGTCGACTCCGCGGGGCGGCTCAAGCCGCTCGCGCACGAGCTGCGTCGGCTGTACGACGACGTCCTGCTGGCGATCCGTCCCGTCGCGCGTCCGTCCACCGCCGACGGTGCGGCCACCGACGACGGTGCGGCACCGACTCCGTCCGACGACCGGTCGGGAGGCACGGACCGCGACGGTAGGTCGGCTCCCGCCGACGGGGCGGCCGGGACCACCCCCGCCGGTGCCGCGGACGGGACCGGCGAGCCCGGCGGTCTGGTGGACACCCTGTCGCTCGGGGTCTCGCCGGGGTCCTTCGGCGGTTCGCCCGTCGAGGTCGCCGTCCGCTCCGCGCGTGCTGGGCGCGACAGCGTGGTCCGGGTCCGTCGCATGCACGTCTCGGGCACGATCCTCGCCGAGGCGACGCTGCCCGTCCGGCTGTCCGAGGCCGGCGTCGCCGTCGTCCCGCTGCCGGAGTCCGTCGGCGTCGTCGACGACCCGACCCGCGAGCTCGTGGTGGCGGACATGGACTGGCGCCGTGCGGTCTGGACCGCGGCGCCGGACCAGGACGTGCACTGGGAGCCGGCGCGGTACCGCACGACGGTGACACCCGCTGCCGACGGCGACGGGCACGACCTGGTCGTCGAGGCGGAGTCGCTCGTGCGGGACCTGCTCGTGCAGCCCGACCGCGTGGCGTCGACCGGCACGGTGGACCGCGGGTTCATGACGCTGCTGCCGGGTGAGCGCGTCGGCTTCCGGGTCCGTGGGCTGTCCGACGCGGAGGCCGCGCGCCTGGTCGAGGGGCCGGTGCTGTGGTCGCTCGCGGACGTCCTCCACACGCTGGAAGATCGCACACCGTACTGATATACTGGCCGGGTCCGGTGCTTCCGGGCCCGGCACGGAACCCGCCTGCCGGTCACCGTCCGGAGGTGCTCGATGTCGCTCGCAGTGCGTCAGCCGTCGTCGACCACGCCGCGACGGGCCGCTCCCGCCGGGGCCACGTCCGGGTTCTCCTTCTCCGTCGGCATGCTCGACCTCGGGATGCTCGTCGTCGCGTTCGGGGTCGCTCACGCCCTCCGGTTCCCGTGGGAGGTCTCCGGCCTCGCCGCCGGTCCCGGCTGGACCGAGGTCGTGACGGCTCCGGCGATCATGCTGCTCTGGATGCTCCTGCTCTCGGGCTTCCGGACGCGCGACCCGCGCATCGCCGGGATCGGCAGCGAGGAGTACCGCCGGCTCGTCACCGCGAGTCTCGTCGCCGGCGCGACGGTCGCCGTGGTCGCGTACGCCGCACGACTCGACATCGCCCGGGGCTACGTCGCCATCGCGCTCCCACTCGGTCTCGTCCTGCTCGCCCTCGGGCGGAAGGGCGTCAGGACGGTCCTCGCCCACCGCCGCGCCCTGGGGCAGCAGCTGCTCGACGTCCTGCTCGTCGGCGACCTCGACGACGTCCGGTACGTCGGGCGGCGCATCGCTGCCACGCCGGCTGCCGGGTACCGCGTCGCTGCGGTCGTGTCCGACTGCGCCGAGGTGGGCACCGGGGTCGACCTCGGCACGGCCGAGGCCGAGGTCATCGGCGGCATCGACGACGTGCTCGACGTTGCGTCGGACACGGGCGTGGCGGCCGTGGTGGTGGCCGGTGCCGTGCGCGGCGGCCACGAACGGCTGCGCCGACTCGGGTGGCAGCTCGAGGAGCGGGGCGTCGAGCTCGTCGTCTCCTCGCCGCTCGCCGACATCGCTGCTGGGCGGGTGCACGAGCGACCGGTCGACGGGTTGCCGCTCATGCACGTCGAGACCCCCGACTACCGCTGCCGCCGGGGCAAGCGGCTGCTCGACGTGGTCGGCGCCACCGCCGGTCTGGTCGTGCTCGCACCGCTGCTCGCGGCCATCGCCCTGGTCATCCGACTCGACGACGGCGGGCCGGTGTTCTTCCGGCAGCGCCGCGTCGGACGGGGGTCGCAGGAGTTCTCGATCCTCAAGTTCCGGACGATGTGCGTCGACGCCGAGGCGCGGATCGCCGAGCTCGCCGCCGAGAACGAGGGCTCGGGGCCCCTCTTCAAGCTGCAGCGCGACCCCCGGGTGACCCGGGTCGGCGCGTTCCTCCGTCGGACGTCGCTCGACGAGCTCCCGCAGCTGTGGAACGTCCTCACCGGGTCGATGAGCCTCGTCGGTCCCCGTCCCGCACTGCCGAGCGAGGTTGCCGTCTACGAGGACTTCGCCGATCGACGGTTGCTCGTGACCCCCGGCATGACCGGGTTGTGGCAGGTCAGCGGCCGCTCGGACCTCGACTGGGCAGAAGGGGTCCGGCTCGACCTGCACTACGTCGAGAACTGGTCGTTCCTCCACGACCTCGTCATCCTCGCCAGGACGATCCCGTCCGTCCTGCGGTCCCGCGGCGCCTACTAGCCGCCCCACCGACCCCGGCCGTGCCTTGACCCGCGGCCGGAACGGCGCACCCCCGGAGAGCAACGGCCTCCGGGGGTGCTGCCTGTGTGAACGGTGTCCGTTCCTGCTCCGGCCTGGGCTTCGGTGCGATGGGGGAGTTACCATGTCTGGACACGCTCTTCCGCTGGCCCGATCGACGACGATCAGGCCAGTGACGCCAGAACCAGGACAAGGAGTCAACATGTTCGCAGGCCTCACAGGGCTCCACCTGCTGATCATCCTCGGGATCGTCATCCTGCTGTTCGGTGCGACCAAGCTGCCGGCGCTCGCCAAGGGCCTCGGCCAGTCGATCAACATCTTCAAGAAGGAGATGGGCGACGACAAGAAGAACGACGACGGCACGGTGAACACCGTCGTGACCGACCCCGCCGCCCAGCACACGGCGCAGCCGACCGCGCAGCCCGTCGTCAACCCCGGCCCCTCGGTGCAGCCCAACGCGCACTCGAGCGCCGAGCCCAAGAACTAGGACACCCAGCCCCGTCCTGTCGGCAGCCCCCGCGACCACCTCGGTCGCGGGGGCTTCGGCGTTCGCAGGGTTCCGGCTGTCGCGCGGTCGGGGTCGGTGCGGAGCGGTCAGGCGGTCGCAGGCCGGGGATCGTCGAGCGCTCGGGACGCGCGGCGGGTCAGAGCCTCGAGCGGCCCCCGTCGACCCGACCGGTCCACGAGCAGCGCGGTGACGACCGCCACGACGGCGAGCACGGTGAACGGGAACCACCCGTGGAGCGCGGGCACCGGGTCCGGGTTGCCCGCGGCGAACCAGGCACCGATCGCCAGGACGTGCCCGCAGTAGAGCGTCAGGGCGAGGCGGCCGACCGCGCGCAGCGGCAGGAGGACCGACGCGAGCCGGACGGCGACGAGGCAGAGTGCGGCGAGGACGGCCAGCGCGACTCCGAGCGCTCCGACGAGCTCGAACGACGACCCCGAGTGCGGCGTGACGTCGAGCAGCCGCGCCCACTGGATCTGCGGGAACGGCGGGAACTCCGGTCGGAGCTGCACCACGTCGGGGCCGCCGCTCGGCACGGTCTTCGACACGGGTCCTGCCCCGCCGCCCGACGTCGCGGGGACCAGCATCCCGACCGGGCCGACGACGCCGAGCGCCGATCCGAGGAGGGCACCGCCGCCGTACCCCACGACGGCCATCGCGGTGCCGATGACCAGCATCCGGCGGAGCACCGCTGCGCGGTCGAGGCCGAGTCGTGCGACGAGCACCCCGGCGAGCACGACGCCGAACCAGGACACCGCCGGGTAACCGACGAACAGCAGGTCGGCGATGCCGCTCCCGCTCATCTCGACGACGGCCTGACCGGCGAGTGCGAGCACGGGTCCGACGCCCAGGGAGAGCGCGGTCGCGAGGACGACCCAGCGGAGCCGGAGCCGGAGGAAGGGCAGCGCGGCCACGAACAGGACCGCGTAGGTCGGCAGGATGACGAGGACGCCCCCTGGGACGAGCGTGAGGAGCGCGCCGATCGCCAGGAGCACCGCGGCGCGGGCCAGCACGTGCCGACGGTCGCGCAGGAGACCGCCTCCGGGACGGCCGGTCGTCGCGCGTCCGGTGGTCTCGGGATCGGCACGCGGTCCGGTGGTGAGCAGGACGAGCGAGACGCCGGCGCACAGGGCGAACAGGACCGAGGACCGGCCGTTCACGAGGTCGGGCCAGCTCGACGGATCCGTCCAGTCGAAGAGCCGGTCCGCTGCCCCGACGTGGGCCGCGAACATGCCGAGGACGGCGAGCCCGCGAGCGGCGTCGAGACCGGCGAGACGTGGACGGGTGGGGGCGATGACATGTTGCATGTCGACGATGCTCGCGAGCGCGCTGTTTCGTCGGTGCAACCGGTCGCCGGGTGTCGCCGGCGAGGATGATGGGCGCATGACCGCTCCGGCCGCAACGGCTCCGCTCCGCGACGACCGCCGAGTGGTCCTCGTGGTCGCGATCCTGGCGTCGTTCGTCGTCGGGCTCGACTCGAGCGTCGTCAACGTCGCCCTGCCGGCGATCCGCCGGGAGCTCGGCGGTGGTCTCGTCGTGCAGCAGTGGACCGTGGACGCCTACCTGGTCACGCTCGGCTCGTTGATCCTGGTCGCCGGCTCCCTCTCCGACCTGTTCGGCCGCGTCCGGATCATCCGGTGGGGCCTGGTCGTCTTCGGCGTCGCCTCGGTGGTGTGCGCGATCGCACCGACCGGCGAGGTCCTGGTCGTCGCCCGGGCGTTCCAGGGCGTCGGTGGAGCGCTGGTGACCCCGAGTGCCCTGGCGCTCATCGTCGCGGCGTTCCGGGGTGCGGCGCAGGCGAAGGCGATCGGGTCGTGGACGGCCTGGTCGAGTGCGGCGTCCATCCTCGGGCCGGTCGTCGGCGGGCTGATCGTCGACGGCATCGGCTGGCGCTGGATCTTCGTCGTGACGGCCGTGCCGATCGCGGTGACGATCCCCCTGGTCCGGCGGATCTCCGGCGACGTGGTCACCGGTGACCGTCCGCGGGTGGACGTCGTCGGCGCGGTGCTCGCCGTGGTCGGGGTCGGCGGTGTCGTCCTCGGCCTGATCGAGCAGGAGCGCCTCGGGTGGGGCGCCCCGGTGGTGGTCGCCGCGCTCGTGCTCGGCGCCGCGTCCCTCGTGGCGTTCGTGCCGTGGGAGCTCCGCGTGACCCGCACCGCCGGTCCGCCCCTGGTGCCGCTCGAGCTCTTCCGGGCACGCAACTTCACGGTCGGCAACCTGGCGACGCTCTCGATCTACGGGGCGCTCGGGATGGTGTTCTTCGTCGTGACCCTGTTCCTGCAGGAGGTGTGGGGCTTCCCCGCCTGGGTGGCCGGACTCGCGACGTTGCCGCCCACGCTGATGCTCCTGGCGCTGTCCACCACGGTCGGTTCGTTCGCCGGCCGGTACGGTCCGCGGTGGTTCATGGCTGCCGGGCCGGCCGTGGCCGCGGTCGGCGCGCTGCTCATGCTGCTCGCCGGCGACGACCCGGCGGGCTACTGGTGGTCGGTGCTGCCCGGGCTGGTGCTGATCGGCGCGGGGATCGCGACCATGGTGACGCCGCTGACGAGTGCCGTGCTCGGATCGGTGCCGCAGGCGGAGGCCGGTGCCGGATCCGCCGTGAACAACGCGGTCGCCCGCATCGCCGGGCTGGTGACGGTGGCCCTGGCAGGCGTCGTCCTGGGCGGCGGGGTGAGCGTCGACGGACTGCACCGCGCGATGGTCGTGATGGCGCTGCTGCTGGCAGCCGGGGCCGTCGTCAGCGCGGTCGGGATCCGGAATGCACCGCTGCGCTCGTAAGTTGAGTGCAGTAGACTCAAGTACACCACCACCGCACGGAAAGGACGGACCGCATGGCGAACCTCCAGGGCGCCCCCGACTCGCAGGAACGGCAGAAGACCGCCCTCGAGCAGTACGGCGTCGACCTGACCGCGATCGCGCGGAGCGGCAAGCTCGACCCGGTGATCGGCCGTGACGCAGAGATCCGCCGCGTCTCCCAGGTGCTGACGCGCCGGACCAAGAACAACCCGGTCCTCATCGGCGAGCCGGGTGTCGGCAAGACCGCCGTGGTCGAGGGCCTGGCGCAGCGCATCGTCGCCGGCGACGTCGCCGACTCGTTGAAGGACAAGCGACTCGTGTCGCTCGACATGTCCGCGCTCATCGCCGGGGCGAAGTACCGCGGCGAGTTCGAGGAGCGGCTCAAGGCCGTCCTCAAGGAGATCGACGACTCCGACGGCCAGGTCATCACCTTCATCGACGAGCTGCACACACTCATGGGTGCCGGCGGCGGCGAGGGCTCCGTCGCGGCATCGAACATGCTCAAGCCGATGCTCGCACGCGGAGAGCTGCGGCTGATCGGCGCGACGACCCTCGACGAGTACCGCGAGTACATCGAGAAGGACGCCGCCCTCGAGCGGCGCTTCCAGCAGGTGTTCGTGGGGGAGCCGAGCGTCGAGGACACCGTGGCGATCCTCCGCGGACTCAAGGAGCGGTACGAGGCGCACCACAAGGTGACGATCAACGACTCCGCGCTGGTGGCCGCCGCGAGCCTGTCGAACCGGTACATCTCCGGTCGACAGCTGCCGGACAAGGCGATCGACCTCATCGACGAGGCGGCGAGCCGACTCCGCATGGAGATCGACTCGAGCCCGGTCGAGATCGACGAGCTCAAGCGCAGCGTCGACCGCCTGCGGGTCGAGGAGTTCGCGCTGAAGCAGGAGCGGGACGACGCGTCGAAGGCGCGGCTCGCGACCCTGCGCGCTGAGCTCGACAGCCGGCAGGCGCGGCTCGACGAGCTCGAGCAGCGCTGGCAGGCCGAGCGCGCGAGCCTCAACCGCATCGGTGAGCTCAAGCAGCAGCTCGACGAGCTCAACATGCGCAGCCAGCGTGCCCAGCGCGAGGCCGACTACGAGACGGTCTCGCGGCTCGAGTACGGCGAGAAGCCGCGCATCGAGGCCGAGCTGGCCGCCGCCGAGCAAGCCGAGAGCGCGGACCGCATGGTGAACGACAGCGTCGCGGACGAGGACATCGCCGCCGTGATCGCACAGTGGACGGGCATCCCGATGGGCCGCCTGCTGCAGGGCGAGACCGAGAAGCTCCTGCACCTGGAGACCGAGCTCGGTCGCCGGATCATCGGGCAGCGCGCCGCGGTGTCGACCGTGTCCGAGGCGGTCCGTCGCACCCGCGCCGGGATCTCGGACCCGGACCGTCCGACGGGCTCGTTCCTGTTCCTCGGCCCGACCGGCGTCGGCAAGACCGAGCTGGCCAAGGCGCTCGCCGAGTTCCTGTTCGACGACGAGAAGGCCCTCGTCCGCATCGACATGAGCGAGTACGGCGAGAAGCACTCGGTCGCGCGGCTCATCGGCGCCCCGCCCGGGTACGTCGGGTACGAGGCCGGCGGGCAGCTCACCGAGACCGTCCGTCGGCGCCCGTACTCCGTGGTGCTGCTCGACGAGGTCGAGAAGGCGCACCCCGAGGTCTTCGACGTCCTGCTCCAGGTGCTCGACGACGGCCGGCTCACGGACGGGCAGGGTCGGACGGTCGACTTCCGGAACACGATCGTGATCCTGACGTCGAACCTCGGCTCGCAGTTCATGACCGACCTGACGCTGACCGAGGTCCAGCGCGAGGAGGCCGTGCGGGAGCTCGTGCAGCAGGCGTTCCGACCCGAGTTCGTGAACCGGCTCGACGACATCGTCGTGTTCCAAGCGCTCACCACCGAGGACCTCGGTCAGATCGTCTCGCTGGACGTCGACCGGCTGGCACGTCGCCTCACCGACCGACGACTCGACCTCGCCGTCACGCCCTCCGCCCGCGGGTGGCTGGCGGAGCGCGGGTACGACCCGGTGTACGGGGCCCGCCCGCTCCGCCGCCTGATGCAGCGGCAGATCGACGACCGGCTGGCGCGGGCGATCCTGTCGGGCGACGTGCGCGACGGCGACACCGTCCGGGTCGACGTCGCCGCGGGTGGCGACGCACTCACGGTGGAGCCGTTCGAGCTGGCGGAGATCGTCGAGGAGTAGGTCGACCCCGGGAGCGTTACGGCGGCGAAACAGCGCAGGCGGGACGGTGGGCGCATGGAACCACACACCGTCGACACCGTCCCCCTGTTCATCGCCCGGTCCGCGGGTGCGACCGAGTACGTCGTGCGGGTCGACGAACGGCGGGGGACGGTGCACCTCGACTCAGCCGACTCCTAAGCAATGCATGTGAAATGTCACGCGTGCGTGTACTCGTGGTGGACGATGAGACCTCCCTGGCCGACCTCGTCGCGAAGGGGCTCTGCCGCCAGGACATGGCCGTCGACGTCGCCTACCGGGGCGACGATGCGGACGAGCTCCTCGCGGTGAACGACTACGACGTGGTGGTGCTCGACCGCGACCTGCCGGGGCTGCACGGGGACGAGGTCGCCCGTCGGCTCGCCGCCCGCGGCTCGCTCACCCGCATCCTCATGCTCACCGCCGCGACCGCACTCGCAGACCGCGTGCACGGGCTCGAGCTCGGCGCGGACGACTACCTCGCGAAGCCGTTCGAGTACCCGGAGCTCGTCGCCCGGGTGCGTGCCCTGGGGCGGCGGAGCGTGCCGCCGGTGGCGCCGGTGCTGGAGCGGGCCGGTCTCGTCCTCGACTCGAACCGGCGGGTGGCGACGCGGGACGGCCGCCCGCTCGACCTGACCTCCAAGGAGCTCGGGGTGCTCGAGGTGCTGCTCCGCGCGGACGGCCGGATCGTGTCGTCCGAGGAGCTGCTCGAGAAGGTCTGGGACATGAACATCGACCCGTTCACCGCGGCCGTCCGGGTGACGGTGTCGAAGCTCCGCAAGAAGCTCGGGACCCCGGACCCGATCCGGACCGTGCCCGGGTGCGGGTACGCGTTGTGACGCGGATCTGGAGCATCGGCACCCGGACGGCCGTCGGGTTCGCGGTGTCGTCGATGGTGCTCACCGCGGGTGTCCTGGCCTTCGTGAACCTCGCGTCGCAGCGATCGCTGAGCGTCACCGCCGACGCTTCCGGTCCGACCTCGACGTGGTCGCACGTCGCGTCCATCGCGCCCGACCCGGACGCGACCGCACGCGTGTCCACCGGCGTGAGCGGCAGTGCCGCGTTCGTCCGCGTGGTCGCCGCCCAGCAGTGGCAGTGGTCCGCCGTCGGCATCGTCGCGGCCGGCGTGCTCGCCGGCGTGCTCGGATGGGTCCTCAGCCGCAGGGTGCTGCGCCCGATCGACCGCATCACGGCCACCACGAACCGCATCTCGGCGTCGACGCTGCACGAGCGGGTCGCCCTGGACGGACCCGACGACGAGCTCCGACGGCTCTCGGCGACGATCGACGCCCTGCTCGACCGGCTCGAGGCGGCGTTCGCGAGCCAGCGGCGGTTCGTGGCGCAGGCGGCGCACGAGCTCCGGACCCCGCTCGCGGTCCAGCGGGCCTCCCTGCAGATCGGCCTGCCCGACGACGCCTCGCCGGGGGAGGTCGCGTCGGTCCGGAGCGAGCTGCTGGAGCAGAACCGGCGGACCGAGCACCTCGTCGAGTCGCTGCTCGTGCTCGCCGAGGCCGAACGCGGGCTGGAGGACCGCGGCGCGCCGGTGGACCTCGACACGATCGTCCGCGACGTCGTCGCCCAGGCCCGACCCCAGGCCGAGGGTGTCGGGGTGACGATCCACACCGAGAGCGCCTCCGCTCCGGTCGGGCTGACCGGCGAGGCGCTCCTGGCGCGGCAGCTCGTCGCCAACCTCGTCGACAACGCCGTCGAGTACAACCACGACGGCGGCGCGGTGCTGGTCCGGACCGGGCCGTGCGGTGTCACCGTGGAGAACACCGGGCCGCTCGTCCCGTCGGCAGACGTCGCGACGCTGACCGAGCCGTTCCACCGCGGTGGGCACGCCGGATCGAAGCGGCACAGCGGTCTGGGGCTGTCGATCGTCGTCGCGATCGCCGATGCGCACGGCTGGGACGTCCGCATCGAACCGCGTCCCGGTGGCGGGCTGCGTGTCGCCGTGCTCGTCCGCCCGCCCGCTGTTTCGTCGGTGTAACCCTCCGCCACACGCTGGCGAAACACCGTCTGCGATGTGCTGGAGCACATGAACGACACCACACGAACCCCCCGACTGGTCCGCGCCGCCGCCGTCCTCGCCCTCGCGCTCGTCGGGCCGACCGCCCTCGCCGCCTGCTCCTCGACGCCGACCTCGCCGTCCACCGGAAACGCTGCGGCATCGGTCGGCGCGAAGTGGGGCGACTGCATGCGTACCGCCGGCTTCCAGGTCGAGGACCCGTCGGACGACCAGGTCCGGAGCGGGGCGGTGACCTCGCCGGCCGGCGTGGATGCGGAGCGCTTCACCGAGGCGTCCGGCAAGTGCGCATCGGACCTCGGCATCACGGGTGCCGACTCGGCGCAGAAGGACAAGTGGAAGCGCCAGTACGCAGCGGTGGACTCCTGCGTCCGTGAGCAGTACCCGGATGCGCCGGAGCAGGAACCGGGCGTCATCAACTACGGCGACTACCCGCGCGCACAGGAGCCGGAGTTCCAGGACACCCTCTCGTCCTGCCTGAGCAAGCACGCCCCGGACACCCAGCAGCTGGGCCGGTGATCGTCGGCACCTGACCACCGGCACCTGACCACCAGCACGACGAGCATCGGAGACACCACCATGACCACCATCGCCACCCGCACCGGGATCGCCGCGGCGTTCCTCGTCCTCGCCGGCGTCCTCGCCGGCTGTTCCGCAGCCGGACCGGATCCCGCATCGTCGTCGTCCGGACCTGCCCGGTCGAGCGTCGCTCACGCCGTCGCGTCCTGCATGCGCGACGCGGGCTACGACGTGACCGACGACGACTACCAGCGCTTCCCGACCGACGGGGACATCTCCGATCGGCAGGAGGTGTTGGAGAAGTGCACGAAGGAGCACGATCCCGAGACCGCGCGTCAGGCCGAGGAGGCCCAGAACGATCCGGAGTTCCTGGCGATCCAGACGAAGGTCGGGAAGTGCATGCGGAAGGCGGGGTACGCCGACTACCCGGACGATTCCCGCGACGCCGACGCGTACTCCCCGCCCGCGGGTGACCCAGAGTTCGGGGAGGTGCTCCGGAAGTGCTACGAAGGGGCCGGCGCGAGCGTGGTGACGCAGTGAACAGCACCACGACGAAGCGCACGGCCGTCCTCTCGGCATGCCTGGTCGCCGTGCTGGCCGCTGGCCTCGGCACGTGGGCGGTCGTCGGCGGTGCGCCGCAGGAGTCGTCCGCCGCCCAGGGCCGGACGCACCACGCCACGGCCCCCGTCACGAAGGGCGACCTCACCGACTCGAAGGTGTTCGCCGGCACCCTCGGGTACGGCGCCCCGACCGGTGTGCCCGGCGCAGCATCCGGCACCGTGACCTGGTTGCCGGAACCCGGGCAGGTCGTCGAGCAGGACCAGCCGCTCTACGCGGTCGACGAGCGGCCCGTCCGCGCGATGTACGGCACGACGCCGCTCTGGCGGACGCTCGAGTACGGCGACAAGGGTGCCGACGTCCGGCAGCTCAACGAGGACCTCGCTGCGCTCGGGTACGACGTCTCCGTCGACGAGGTCTTCGGGAAGCGCACGCTCGCCGCCGTGAAGCGGTGGCAGCGGGACCGGGGCCTGGAGCGCACGGGGACGATCACGGCGAACGACGTCGTGTTCGTCGACGGGGCCGTGCGGGTCGACTCGGTGGTCGCGAAGCTCGGGCAGCCGGCCGCCGGCGACGTCCTCGAGGTGACCAGCACCAAGCGGGTCGTGAACGCCTCGGTGTCGCAGACCGACGCGGAGCGCCTGCCCGTCGGGGCGAAGGTGCGCGTCCGGATCAACGGTGGCGGTGCCCCGGTCGACGGCGAGGTGGTCGACGCCGAGACGAGCGAGGCGGACGGCGATGGGAAGACCGTGGTCACCACGATCGCGTTCGACGCCGGCGACCGACAGCTGCCGGCTGCGGCGTCCGTGCAGGTCGAGGCGCCCGGTCAGACCGCGACGGACGTGCTGTCCGTGCCGGTGCAGGCGCTCGCCGCCGGCGGCCGCGGCGGCGAGTACAGCGTCGAGGTCGTCCGACGTGACGGCACCACGAAGCGCGTCCGCGTCGAGGTCGGACTCGTCGCCGACGGACGCGCGGCGGTCACCGGTGCCGTGCACGAGGGCGACGAGGTCGTGGTGCCCTCGTGAGCGTCGCGTCCCTCGCCGAGGGAACAGCCGCCGGGCCCACCGCCGGGCCGACCGCCGGGCCGACCGCGGCGGCGACGGTGGTCCACCTCCGTGACGTCGTGAAGACCTACGGCGACGTCCAGGCACTCCGCGGCGTCTCGCTGGACGTCACCGCGGGGGAGCTCGTGGCGGTCGTCGGCCCCTCCGGGTCGGGCAAGTCCACGATGCTCAACACGGTGGGCACGCTCGACCGACCGACGTCCGGCACCGTGCGGATCGCCGGGCACGACGTCGGGTCGATGCGCGACGACGACCTCTCGCGGCTCCGCGCCGAGCACATCGGGTTCGTCTTCCAGCACTTCCACCTGCAGGCGGGCGCGACGGCGGCGGAGAACGTCGCCGACGGGCTCCTCTACGCCGGGGTCCCGCGGCGCGCCCGCCTGGAGCGCGCGGAGGACGCCCTCGGACGGGTCGGCCTCGGCCACCGTGTCGGTCACCGCCCGACCGAGCTGTCCGGCGGCGAGAAGCAGCGCGTCGCGATCGCCCGCGCCATCGTCGGCGACCCCACGATCCTGCTGGCCGACGAACCCACCGGAGCGCTGGACAGCGCGAGCGGGCAGCGGATCCTGGCACTGCTCCGCGAGCTGAACGACGGCGGGACGACGGTGCTCGTCATCACGCACGACCTCGCCCTGGCGGCGTCGCTGCCGCGGCAGGTGCGCATGCGCGACGGCGCCGTCGAGGAGGACTCCAGCACGTCGGACGCCGGGGCGCTCGCTGACGCGATCGCCGGGGTCGCCCGGTGAGCGCGCACACGGTGCGCCCAGCGGGGCCGCGGACACGGACGGTCGGTCCGGGTGACCTCCTCCGGCTCGGGGTCTTCGGCCTCCGGACGCGGCCGGGCCGGGTCGTGCTGTCGGCGCTCGGCATCGCGATCGGCATCGCCGCGATGATCGCCGTCGTCGGGATCTCGTCGTCGAGCAAGGCGGCGCTCGACCGGGTGCTCGACGCGCTCGGGACGAACGTCCTGACCGTGACGAAGGCGCAGGGGTTCGGGGAGGTCGCGCCCCTGCCCACGACCGCCGTCGAGTCCGTCCTCCGCCAGCCCGACGTGCAGGCCGCCGCGGGCGTCGGAGAGGCGGAGGACGGCCGGGTCTACCGCAGCCCCTTCGTGCCGGCCGCGGAGACGAAGGGCGTCGGCGTGATGACGACGTGGGGCGACGTCCCCGCGGTGCTCGGCGGGTCGCTCGCGGCCGGCCGCTGGGTCGACCCGTCACCGGACGCTCCCGCGCAGGCGGTACTCGGTGCGGCGGCGGCCGAGAACCTCGGGATCGACCGGCTCCGCCCGGACACCGCGGTGTGGATCGGCGGGCAGCGGGTGCAGGTCGTCGGGATCCTCGCGCCGATGCAGCTCGCGGAGGACCTGGACAACCAGGTCTTCGTCCCGCGGGGGTTCGCGGCGTCCCTCGGCTTCGACGGGCACCCGACGGCGGTCTACACCCGCGTGGACCCGGAGCGCGTGGCGGCGGCGCGCGACGTCCTCGCGAACGCGGTCCGGCCCGATCGGCCGCAGGAGGTCGGCGTGACCCGTCCGTCCGACGCCCTCGCGGCGAAGAACGCGACGGACGACTCCTTCACGGGCCTCCTCGTCGGCATCGGCGGGGTCGCCCTGCTGGTCGGGGGCATCGGCGTGGCGAACACGATGGTGATCACCGTCCTCGAACGCCGGGCCGAGGTCGGCGTCCGCCGCGCGCTCGGTGCCCGTCGACGGAACATCCGCGACCAGTTCCTGGTGGAGTCGCTGTTGCTGTCGTTCCTCGGCGGCGTGGCCGGCGTCGTCATCGGGCTCGCGGTGACCATCACCTTCGCGGTCGGCCAGGGCTGGCCGGTGGCGATCCCGCTCTGGGCGGTCGGTGGTGGCCTCGCGGCGACCGTGGTGATCGGCGGCGTCTCCGGGCTCTACCCCGCTGCGCGCGCTGCGCGCATCCCGCCCACGTCGGCACTGGCGGCCGTCTGAGCGGCGGCGCGTGATCCGCGCAGCGCACCGGTCTGGAGGCCCGGTGCCGGTTCCTGGAACCGGCACCGGGCCTCCCGGCCTAGCGTCCAGGGCATGCCTGAGCTGCCGATCATCCGCCGCCTGACCGACTCCATCGAGCACGCGAGCGTGCTCGACAAGGCCGTCGACCTCGACACGCGCGTCGTCCGTGCCGTCGCGAAGCCGAAGGCCCTGCGGCAGCTGCTGCACGGCGTGCCGTTCGGTCACCCCCTGCACCCGCTGATGGTGCAGGTGCCGCTGGGTGCCTGGATCTCGGCGGCGGTCCTCGACACGATCGGCGGGAAGGGCAACGCGCGGGCCGCGCAGACGCTGACCGGGGTCGGGATCGCCTCGGCCGGTAGTGCCTCGATCGCCGGGTACGTCGACTGGGCGGAACTGTCCCTCGAGCAGCGTCGGACCGGGTGGGTGCACCAGGCCGTGAACTGGGTCGGCATCACGTTCTTCGGCCTGTCGTGGTGGCAGCGCCGGAAGGGCAACACCGCCGCGGGCAAGGCGCTCGGCTTCGTCGGGCTGACCGTCGTCGGCGTCGGCGGGTACCTCGGCGGCCACCTGTCGTACCGCCAGCGCGCCGGTGTCGGGTCGAGCGACCGCGTGCCGTTCGACGCCTGACCCGCCGTCCTGGACGCCCGATCCGCTGCTGCGGATCGGGCGTTCATTGCGTTCGTGTTGGTTCACCTGCGGAACAGTTGCATTCGTGTTGCTTCTGGACGTACAGTTCCTGAAACCAACGGGAACGAAGGAGTTCGGGCATGTACGCAACGGAGCGGCAGGACGCCATCGCCGCCGCGCTGCAGTCGGCCGGGCGGGTGTCGGTCGCCGACCTCGCCGAGCACTTCGACGTGACCACCGAGACCGTCCGGCGCGACCTCGACGCCCTCGAGACCGCCGGTGTCCTGCGCCGGGTGCACGGGGGAGCGGTCCCCGTCGGTCGGTCGAGCGTCGTCGAGCTCAGCGTCGCCGAGCGCGAGGGACAGCACGGCACCGCGAAGACCGCGATCGCGCGCGCCGCGATGCGGCTCGTGCCGTCGACCTTCACCGGCTCGATCGCCCTCGACGCGGGTACGACCTGCGCCGCCGTCGCCGCCGAGCTCGCACGGTGGGAGCCGGCGACGCCCGGGGCGACCCTGACCGTCGTCACCAACTCCGTGCCGATCGCCGCGGTCCTGCAGCACAGCGCCCACGTCGAGCTCCACCTGCTCGGCGGCCGGGTCCGCGGGGTGACGAGCGCCGCCGTCGGCACCGCGACCGTCGAGCAGATCGCCGGTCTGCGCCCCGACGTCGCCTTCGTCGGCACGAACGGTCTGTCCGCGGGCTTCGGGCTGAGCACTCCCGACGAGTACGAGGCCGGCGTGAAGGGCGCGTACGTCCTCGCCGCGCGCCGGAGCGTCGTGCTCGCCGACGCCGCGAAGCACGGGGTGGAGGCGCTCATGCGCTTCGCACGCCTCGACGAGATCGACACGCTCGTCACCGACCAGGAGCCCCCGGCGGACCTCGCCGTCGCGCTCGCCGACGCCGACGTGGAGGTCGTGGTCGCATGAGGCCCGAGAACGGCACCGTCCAGCACAGCACCCGCATCGTCACCGTGACGCCCAACCCGTCCCTCGACCGCACGATCGAGCTCGGCGGCGAGCTGCAGCGCGGCGCCGTCCAGCGTGCCGTGCGCACCACGGCCGAGCCCGGCGGCAAGGGCGTCAACGTGTCCCGCGTGGTCGTCGCGAGCGGTGGTGACACCCTCGCCGTCCTGCCGGGCGACGAGCTCGACCCCGTCCTGCTCGGCCTGGCGACCCGGGGCATCCCCACCCTCGCGCTGCCGATCGGTGCGCCGCTGCGGTCGAACGTGACCGTCACCGAGCCGACCGGCACGACGACGAAGCTCAACGAGCCCGGCCCCTCGCTGGCCGGACGGCTCGACGACCTCGCCGCGCTCGTGGCCGACGCCGCGGGCCCGACGCCGACCGGACCGGCCGCCCGCTGGGTCGTCCTCGCCGGTTCGCTCCCGCCCGGGCTGCCCGACGACGCCCTCGCCGTGCTCGTCCGCGCGGTCCGCCGGCGGCACGGCGACGACGTCCGGATCGCGGTCGACTCGTCGGGCGTCCCGTTCACCGCGCTGCTGCAGTCCGGGGAGCGGATCGACCTGGTGAAGCCGAACGCCGAGGAGCTCGCCGAGGTCGTCGGTGGTGACCCGGAGGTCTACGAGCGGGACCTCGAGGCCGCCGTCGCCGCGGCGCACCGGCTTCGCGACAAGCACGTCGACACGGTGCTGCTGACGCTCGGCAGCGCCGGCGCCGTCCTGGTGTCGGACGAGGGCGCCTTCGCCGCCGCGGCACCCCGGATCGTCGCCCGTTCGACGGTCGGCGCGGGGGACTCCTCCCTCGCCGGCTACCTGCTGGCCGAGGTCGCCGGGGCGTCCGCCGCCGACCGCCTCGCCCAGGCCGTCGCCACGGGAGCTGCCGCCGCGGCCCTCCCCGGCAGCGACGTCCCCGCACTCGACCACACCGACCCCGGCAGCGTGACCGTCCGGACCCTGCACACGACGCAGGTCCCGGCACCGATCGCCTGACCGGACACCCAACCCTGCGCCACCCCACCACCCGTACTGCCCGCGCCACGGCGCCCTTGCAAAGGAGCAACCCCATGTCCGCAGACACGACGCAGCGCCTCATCAGCGCCGAGCTCGTCGGCCTCGACGAGGACCTCGGCGGGACGTCCTCCGACGTCATCCGCGTGCTCGCCGACCGCGTCGCCGCGACCGGCCGCGCGGCCGACGGCGCCACCCTGGCCGAGGACGCCATCAAGCGCGAGGCGAGCGTGGGCACCGGCGTGCCCGGCGGCATCGCGATCCCGCACGCCCGGTCGGCCTCGGTGTCGAGCCCGACGCTGGCGTTCTCGCGCCTCGCCCGGAAGGTGCCGTTCGGCGCCCCGGACGGCGACGCCGACGTCGTCTTCATGATCGCCGTGCCCGAGGGGGCCGACAAGGACCACCTCACGGTCCTGTCGACCCTGGCCCGAGCGCTCATCCGCGAGGACTTCACCGCCGCGCTGCGTGCCGCGTCCACCCCGCAGGAGGTCGTCGACCTCGTCCAGCGCGAGGTGGGTGGCGAGGTCGCCGCAGCCGGCGTCGGGAACGCGAGCAGTGCCTCCCGTCCGACCACGCAGCCCGCGCAGGCAGCCGCAGCCGGCGGCGCGACCAGCGGCACCACCGGTGCGCGCAAGGTCATCGTCGGCGTCACCGCGTGCCCGACCGGCATCGCGCACACCTACATGGCCGCCGACGCCCTCGTCGCCGCGGCCGAGCGCGCCGGTGCCGAGATGCACGTCGAGACGCAGGGGTCCTCGCAGGTCGAGCCCCTCGACCCGGCGATCATCGCCCGTGCCGACGCCGTCGTCTTCGCGGTCGACGTGGACGTCCGCGACCGCGGGCGCTTCGCCGGCAAGCCGCTCGTCTCCGGACCGGTCAAGCGCGGCGTCGACGAGCCCGACGCGATGATCGCCGAGGCCATCCGCGCATCCGACGACCCGCACGCCGCACGCGTGCAGGGCGGCGCCGCGAGCACGTCGGAGTCCACCAAGACCGACGAGCACTTCGGCCAGGCGCTCAAGCGCTGGCTGCTCACGGGTGTGAGCTACATGATCCCGTTCGTCGCGGGCGGCGGGCTGCTCATCGCGCTCGGCTTCCTGCTCTCCGGGTACGCGATCGCGCTGCCGCACGGCGACTCCGGGCAGAACAACGCCGTCTACACGCTGACGAACTACACGTTGCTCAACCTGCCGCCGGAGGGCCTCGGCTACTACCTCGGCGCCGCCGCGTTCCAGATCGGCGGGGTGTCCCTCGGGTTCCTCGTCGCCGCCCTCGCCGGGTACATCGCCTACGCGATCGCCGACCGACCGGGCATCGCGCCGGGCTTCGTCGCCGGGTCGATCGCCGTCTTCATGAACGCCGGCTTCCTCGGCGGGCTCGTCGGCGGTCTCATCGCCGGCGCCGCCGCCTACTGGATCGGCCGCATCCCCACCTGGCGCTGGCTCCGTGGTCTCATGCCGGTCGTGATCATGCCGCTGTTCGCGTCGATCATCGCCTCGGGCCTCATGCTCCTCGTGCTCGGCGGCCCGATCGCCTGGCTGATGACCCAGCTGACCGGGTTCCTCAACTCGCTCTCCGGTGCCTCGGCGATCCTGCTCGGCATCATCCTCGGCCTGATGATGGCGTTCGACCTCGGTGGCCCGGTCAACAAGGTCGCCTACGCGTTCGCCGTCGCCGGCCTCGGTGCGGGCACCGCCACGAACGTGGTGCCGTTCGAGATCATGGCGGCCGTGATGGCCGCGGGCATGGTCCCGCCGCTGGCCCTGGCGCTCGCCTCGACCGTGCTGTACCGCAACGGCTTCACGAAGCCGGAGCGCGAGAACGGCAAGGCCGCCTGGCTGCTCGGTGCGTCCTTCATCTCCGAGGGGGCGATCCCGTTCGCGGCGGCCGACCCGCTGCGCGTCATCCCCGCCTCGATGATCGGTGCCGCGGTGACGGGTGCGATCTCGATGGGTGCCGGCGTCACGTCGCGCGCTCCGCACGGTGGCATCTTCGTGTTCTTCGCGATCGGGGACATCGCGATGTTCATCGTCGCGATCCTGGCCGGCACGGTCGTCTCCGCGCTCGTCCTGGTCGGGCTGAAGAAGTGGGTGCGTCGGGCGCCCGCCGCCGAGGCGGCGTCGGCCGAGCAGGCCGCCGTGGCCGGCGAGACGGTCGGCCAGCGCGCGCCGGCCGCCGTGTAGCGGTCGTCACCACCTGACGGACGGGAGGCCCGTGGCGGATCCGCCACGGGCCTCCCGTCCGTCGTGTGCGCGCGCAGCGCCCGTGACTGGTCGTCGAGGTTCCGCAATGTCGGAACCTCGAGCGCCTGCACACCCACCCGTGCAACCTCGACGGCCCTGGAACGGCGAGTCTCGGAACCTCGGCGACCCACGGCCGGGCACGTCGGAGGCGTCTCGGGTCGACACCGGCGTCTCGAGGCGACGTCGGCACCTGGAGACGGTCGGGCGCACGCACCGCGGTCTGTCAGGACACTCAGGGACACTGGCGGCATGACGACCGCCCTGACGCTGCCGCCGACCCTGCCCGCCACGATCACGGCGGGGTCCCGGACGGAGGGGACGGAGGACCTCGGCGGCCTGTCCGGCCTCGTGCTCCAGCTCATCGACGCCCTGGGGGAGTGGGGCGTCGCACTCATGCTCTTCGTCGAGACCGTGTTCCCGCCGATCCCGTCCGAGGTGATCCTGCCGCTCGCGGGCTTCCTCGCCGGTGCCGGGCGGATGAACCTCGTGCTCGTGCTGCTGCTCGCCACCCTCGGGTCGTACCTCGGGGCGCTCGTGCTCTACTGGCTCGGGGCGGCCATCGGCTTCGAGCGGACCGTGCGCTGGCTCGGCCGGCTGCCGCTCGTCGACGAGGACGACTTCCGGAAGGCCGCGGACTGGTTCCACCGGCACGGGAAGAGCGCGGTGTTCTTCGGCCGGTTCGTGCCGATCGTCCGGAGCCTCATCTCGCTGCCGGCCGGGGCGGACCGGATGCACCTGGCGACGTTCTCGCTCTTCACGATCATCGCGAGCGGCATCTGGAACAGCGCGCTCATCCTGCTGGGAGCGGCGTTCGGCACGCAGTACGACAAGGTCGAGCAGTACACGGAGTGGATCGACCGGGTGCTCTACGTCGCGATCGCCGTGGTCGTCGTGACGTTCGTCGTCCGCCGGGTCCGCCGTGCGCGAGCCGACCGTGCGCAGCGGCGGAGCGAGGCACCGGCCGAGGCCGCTCGCGGGCGCCGACGTGCGACACCCGCGAACGACTGACGGTCACTTCTTCGTGAGGGCCGACTCCTTGTGGGCGGCCTTGTTGCCGGACTTCTCCGACTCGACGATCCAGTACGGGTCGTCATCGGTGGGCTTGAAGTGCTGCCCGTCGAACGTGAAGTCCTTCGTCTTCTTCTCGACGACGGTCCCGGTCGTCTTGCCCTGCGAGGTGTTCCAGTGCACCTCGTCGCCCTTCGACAGCGCCATGATGTCCTCCTTGCGTAGTCCTCGAGATCGCGGAGTCCGGACGCTACCCGCACGCATCCGCGGATCTCAGGCGATCTGTCCCCCATCACGATGTCGTAACGCCCCTGCGGGATCGAGGTGGGACGCGTACCGTTGCCCGTGAGTCACCACGCAGGCGCCTGCCGCGGTCCCGATGGCTCCGGACGGAACGATGTACCCCATGACCCTGGTCGACGGCGCACGAGCGGACACGGTCCTCGCGGCCCGGTACCGCCTCGTCAAGCTCATCGGAACCGGTGGGATGGGGTCCGTGTACGAGGCCCGGGACGAGCACACCTACCGCGCCGTCGCCGTGAAGCTCTTCGCGACGCCGGACTCGATGACGACGGCCGACCGCGTCCGCCAGGAGCGCGAGATCCGGCTGCTGAGCATGCTCTCGCACCCCGGCCTCGTGCCGCTCTACGACGCGGGCACCCACGAGTTCGAGGACGGCCCGCACCGCTTCATCGTGATGGAGCTCATCGCCGACACCACGCTGCTGCGTCGTCTCGCCGGTGGGGCCCTGCACAACTACGAGGTGGCCGACCTCGGCGCCCAGCTGGCCGACGCCCTGGCCTACGTGCACTCCCGCGGCATCGTGCACCGGGACGTCAAGCCGGCGAACATCCTCATCAACGACGAGGGTGCCTCCGGGTTCGCCCGGTCGGTCAAGCTGACGGACTTCGGCGTCGCCCACTTCGTCGACGGCTCGCGCCTGACCAACGACGGCACGATCATCGGCACCGCCGCCTACCTCAGCCCCGAGCAGGTCGCCGGCGAACCGATCGGCTTCGCCACCGACGTGTACTCGCTCGGCCTGGTGCTGCTCGAGTCGCTGACCGGCAAGCAGGAGTACTCCGGCACCCTGATCGAGGCGGCGCTCGCGCGGCTCCGCAACGACCCGCACGTCCCCGAGGAGGTCGGTCCGGACTGGAAGGACCTGCTCGCCAAGATGACGCACCGCGACCCGGCCAAGCGGCCGACGGCGGTGGCGGTCGCGAGCGCGCTCCGCGGCGGGTCGACGCAGGTCACCGGTCCGGTGCCGCTCGGTCCCGAGCGCACGAAGCACAAGCGGGACACGAAGATGCACCGCGCCGCGCACCGGCACGCCAAGCGCGGCACGTTCAGCGCGGTCCGCCGCTGGCGTCGACGGAACGTCCTGGTGGGGTCCTTCGCGACCTTCGGTGTGCTGGCTGCCTGCGCCGCCGCGTACGTCGCGGGCACCCTGCACTGACGTCGGTCCCGCCGTGCGCGGACCGGGTCCGAGCGGCCGCCGGCCCTGGCAGGATGGACGCATGAGCGATCAGCGCTGGATCAAGATCTGCGGCCTGTCGACGCCCGAGACCGTGGACGCCGCCGTGGACGCCGGCGCGGACGCGGTCGGCTTCGTCTTCGCCGCCGGCAGCCCCCGCACCGTGACCGCGGACCTCGCGAAGGAGCTCGTCGAGCGCATCCCCGAGGGGATCGACGCCGTCGGGGTGTTCCGGGACCAGCAGATCGACGAGGTGGTCGGCATCGCGTCCGAGGTCGGGCTCACCACCCTCCAGCTGCACGGCCGCGAGTCCGCGAGCGACTTCGCCCGCGCGCGGGACGCCGGGTTCTTCACCATCCGTGCCGTCTCGACCGACGACTACCTCCGCGAGACCCCGGAGCAGCGGGCGGCCTTCGACCACGACCTGCTCCTGCTCGACGCCGCCGTGCCGGGGAGCGGACAGCTCGTCGACCCGGCGACGATCGCGGGCAGGATCGACGAGGCATGGATCCTCGCGGGCGGGCTGACGCCCGCCAACGTCGTCGCCGCGGTGCAGGCGCTCGACCCCGACGGGGTCGACGTGTCGAGCGGGGTGGAGTCCGAGCGCGGGGTCAAGGACGTCGCACGCATCCGGTCGTTCGTCGAGGCGGTCCGCAGCATCCCCTGACGGACGACGCGACGCACAACACGACGAACGGGAGGCGCGTGTCGAGCCCGCCACGCGCCTCCCGTCCGTCAGGTGTGCGTCAGCGCAGGGTGGGGATGAGCTCCGTCAGGAACGCGTCGGTGTCCTCCCAGCCCTCCACCGCGTGGCAGGGCACGCCGAGGGCCTTCACCGGGTAGTCGTTGCCCTCGGGGTCGAGGCGGTCGCCGACGAACAGCATGTCGTCGAGGTCGATGCCCGTGAGCTCGGCGAGGCGGCGCATGCCGTACGCCTTGTCGATGCCCTTCCGGGTGATGTCGACGCTGGTCGAGCCGCCCGAGCGCACCTCGAGGTCGGGGAGCTCCGCCTGCACGAGCCGGCGCAGGTGGTCCTTCTTCTCGCCGGTCGGGTCCCAGCGCTTCTTGACGTCGACGGGGGCGGACTGCCCGAGCGCGGAGAAGGTCACCTGCGAGCCACGGTCCTCGAGGATCGGGCCCCAGGTCTCGGACTCCCAGTAGCCGGCGGCCTTCGCCTGCGTCTCCACGGCGGCGAGCGCGCGGGTCTTCTCGTCGTCGGTGAGGTCCTCGGCGTACTGCAGCGCCCAGTCCGACCCGGACCAGCGGTAGTACGCGGTGCCGCAGGTCGGCAGCAGGTGCAGGTCGTCGAGCGGGAGTCCGTCGCGGTCGCGCAGCGGGTGGACGAGCTGCTGCTCGAACTGCTGGAAGTTGCCGCCCGAGATCACCGCGACCGGCACGGTGGCGAGCAGGGCGGCGAAGGTCTCGAGCATGCGCGGGTCGAGCGGGGACTTCGACGGCGCGAGCGTGTCGTCGAGGTCGAAGGCGACGAGGCGGGGCGTGGTCATGGGTCGATCCTGCCAGACGCCCGTGCAGAGGCGGCCGGGCCCCGTCGGGACCCGGCCGTCGTGCTGCTGCGGGAGACTCCTCGCTGCAGGGGACTACTCCTTGACGAGCACGACCTCGTCGAGGGGGAGGCGGGTGCGCGGGGCGACCTCGCGCTCGGCGGCCTTCTCGTCGAGCTGCGACGGGTCCGCCACGGTGCCGATCGCGGTCACGGTGTAGGGCACGAACCGCTCGGGCAGGTCGAACGCGGCGCGGAGGCCCTGGGCGTCGATGCCGGCCATCTGGTGCACGTGGAGGCCCTCGGCGTGCGCCTGCACGGTGAGCGCCGTCAGCGACTGACCGAGGTCGTACTGCGCGAAGGGGCGCTCGTCGCCGTCCTCGGTCGCGATCTCGAGGATCCCGACGACCAGCGCGCTGGCGCGGAAGGCCCACGCGGCGTTGAAGCCGAGCAGGTGTTCGTTGATCTTGGCGAAGGTCTCGGTGCCACGGCGGCCGGCGATGAAGCGGCGCGGCTGGTGGTTCATGGCGGACGCCGCCCAGCGAGCGGCCTCGAGGACGGCGTCGAACTGCGCGTCAGAGATCGTCGCGGACTCGTCGTAGGAACGCGGGCTCCAGCGCTCCTCGAGCAGCGGCACGAGCGGCTGGCTGGAATCGGTCGAACGGCTGAGCGTGGCAGGCATCGAGGTCATGGTGCTTGCAACGGTGTTCGATGCGAACGCATTTCGGGGCTGAGTGCGTTCACATGAAACGGCCTCGGGTCCGCGGCCGGGGTGCGAGGATGGACCCGATGGGTGGCGTGTTGACCGGGTTCGCGATCATCGGCGCGATCATCGCCGCCGGGTACGTCGTCGGGCGCACCGGCCTGCTCGGCCCGCACGCGCAGTTCGTGATGAGCCGCCTGGCGTTCTTCGTCCTCATGCCGTGCCTGCTGTTCCACACCATCGCGACGGCGCACATCGAGACGCTGCTGTCACCGATGCTCTGGGTCTCGCTCGTCAGCGCCGTGACCGTGGCGGTCGTCGCGGTGCTGGTCTTCCGCCTGGTGCTGCGCCGGTCCCTGGCCACGACGACGGTCGGTGCCCTGGCGTCCGGCTACGTGAACGCGAATAACATCGGTCTGCCGGTCGCCGTCTACGTGCTCGGCCAGGCGACGGCCGTCGTGCCGGTGATCCTGCTGCAGCTCGTCGTGCTGGCACCGCTCGCGCTCACCGTGCTCGACGCGGCGACGGCGAACGGTGGTGGGTGGCGGGCGCGTGTGGTCGGACCGTTCCGCAACCCGATCATCATCGCCTCGCTCGTGGGGCTCGTCTGCTCGGCGCTCCGCCTCGAGATCCCGACCCCGGTGCTCGAGCCGTTCGCGCTCGTCGGCGCAGCGGCGGTGCCCCTCGTGCTGCTGTCCTTCGGCATGAGCCTGCACGGCGCCGCACCGCTGCGGGACCGTTCGACCCGGCCGGACGTGCTCGTCGCCTCGGGGCTCAAGCTGATCCTGATGCCCGCAGTGGCGTACGTGTTCGCCCGGTTCGTCTTCGGGCTCGACGACGAGGACGTCCTCGTGCTCACGACGCTCGGGGCGCTGCCGGCGGCACAGAACGTCTTCAACTACGCGCAGCGGTACCGGGCGGCGGTGCCGGTGGCGCGGGACGTGGTCCTCATCACCACCGTGGGGTCGGTGCCCGTGCTGGTGCTCGTCGCGGCGCTGCTGCACCCGTAGCGGCGCGTGGCCCAGGGCTGGCCGGGGCCGGGCGGGCTGGCTGGTGGGCTGACCGAGCGGGCCAGATCTGCAACGTTCGACAACCCCACGCGACGGATCGAGCCCGCTCGGCGGTCGACGCACGGCACGTCGTGCTCGTTCGCGGCGGTCGTGCGACCGGCGGCCGTGTGACCGGCCGCCGGGTCAGAAGATCATCGGGCGGTCGTCGTCGAGCGAGGTCTCGAGGTCGAGGTCGACCGACACCGGCACGTGGTCGCTCGGCGCGTCGCCCTTCCGCTCGTCGCGGTGGATCGTCGCCGCCACGGTGACGTCGGCGAAGGCCTGGGACCCGAGGACGAAGTCGATCCGCATGCCCTCGTTGCGGGGGAAGCGGAGCTGCTTGTAGTCCCAGTACGTGTAGCCCTCGGGGACGATCGGACGGACGACGTCCTGCAGCCCGCGGGCCTCGAACTCGCGGAAGGCCGCACGCTCGGGCTCGCTGACGTGCGTCGAACCCTCGAACGCCCGGACGTCCCACACGTCGCGGTCGAGCGGCGCGACGTTCCAGTCGCCCATGAGCGCGAGCGGCGTCTCCGGCTCCGCGTCGAGCCACTCCGTCGTACGGTCGGCCAGCTCGGCCAGCCAGTCGAGCTTGTACGTGTAGTGCGGGTCACCGAGCTCGCGGCCGTTCGGCACGTAGAGGCTCCACAGCCGGACGCCGTCGACGGTGACGCCCATCGCGCGGGCCTCGACCGGCAGGTCCGGGCCCTCGTGGCCCTTGAGGAAGCCCGGCTGACCGGGGAAGTCGCGGGTGACGTCCTCCATCGGCAGCCGGCTGGCGAAGGCGACGCCGTTCCACTGGTTCAGCCCGTGGGCCTCGACCTGGTAGCCGGCGGCCTCGAAGGCGTCGACCGGGAACTGCTCCGGCTTGCACTTGATCTCCTGCATGCCGAGGACGTCGACGTCCTCGCGCACCAGCCAGTCGACGATCCGGCCCACTCGGGTGCGGACGGAGTTCACGTTCCAGGTCGCCACGCGCATGGGATCGAACCTACCGGTGGCGGCTGGCACGGGGGTCGGCGCGGTGGCCCGTGGCGTCGTGCGACACCGCACGTGTCGATCGGCGGGCGGGGTGTCGTGATCGCGGAGCGACCGCGCCCCGCCGCCGCTCCCGCGCGGACCGCGCGGGCTAGAAGCGGACGCCGCGCGCCGCCATGAACGGCGCCGGGTCGGTGGTCGCACCGTTGATGTGCACCTCGTAGTGCAGGTGGCAGCCGGTCGAGTTGCCGGTCGAGCCGACCAGCGCGATCAGCTGCCCCGCCGACACGCGCTGCCCGGGCGTCACGCGGAAGCCGCCGCTGACGATGTGCCCGTAGGCCGTCGCGACACCGCCGCCGTGGTTGATCCGCACGTAGTTGCCGTAGCCGCCGTACCAGCCGACGTACTCGACCGTGCCGGCAGACGCTGCGACGATCGCCGTCGAGCAGCCGCTCGTCAGGTCGAGGCCGTCGTGCTTCGTCCCGACGCCGGTGATGGGGTGGATGCGGTAGCCGTACGGGCTGATGACGTAGCCGCCGCCGGGACGGACCCAGCCGGTGCCCGAACCGGACCCGACGCCGCCGCCACCGCCGCCCGTGCCACCGACCGGGGCGCTCGTGCCGCCCCCGCCACCGCCGCCACCGCCGGAGTTCGCCGCGGCCGCCACCTGGCGCTGCCGCTCGAGCTCACGCTGCCGGGCCGCCTCGGCCTCGCGCCGCTGCTTCTCCTCCGCCGCCTTGCGCTCGGCCTCGCCCTTGGCGAACTCGGCCTCGGTCCGGACCCGACCCGAGGTCAGCGTCGCGAGCTGGGCGTCGAGCCGCGCCTTGTTGGCCTGCTGCTCGGCGTAGGCGTCCTGCACCTGGTCGGCAGCCGCCTGGGACGCCTGCATCTTCTCCTGGGCCTCGGCGGCGAGGTCCTTGAGCGCCACGCTCGCCCGGTCCGCCTGCGCCGTCAGGGAGCGGGCCACCGCCGCGTCGGCCGTCGCCGCCGTCTCCACGCGCTCGGCCTGCTCGGAGAGCTTGCTGAGGGCGCCGAGGTCGTACAGCAGGTCACGGGCGTCCTCGCCCTCGGCCAGCACGGACGCGGTGACGTCCGCGCCGCCGTGCCGTGCCATCTGCGCGGCGAACTGCCCGGCCTGGGCGGCACTGCGCTCGGCGACCTCGGCGTGCTCGTCGGCGTCGGAGCGGAGGCGCTGCTCCTTCGCGGCGGCGTCCTGTGCCTCGCTCTGGGCGGCGAAGAACTCGTCGCCGAGGCGCTTCGCCTCGGCCTCGGCCGCTGCGACCTCGTCCTCGAGTCCGGAGATGATGCCCCGGATCTCGGTGATCTGCTCCTGCTTCGCCGACTCCTGACCGCGAGCGGCCATGACGTCGTCCCACGAGGGGTACTTCGCGGCGCTCGCGCTCGGGGCGTCGACGAGCACCGTCGCGAGCAGACCGGTCAGGGCGAGCCCGGTGGCGAGCAGACGGAGACGGACGGTCGGATGCGGGGCGCTGTGGCTTGTGGGACGAGTCACGGGCACGAGCCTATACATCCGTACAGGCGGTCCGACACGCCGCCGCGCCGACTGTGGAGAACTCCCGTCCGACTCAGAAGCCGCGCTCGCGCCGGATCCGGTCGGCGCTGCCCACCACGTCGCGCTGCAGGACGGCGGCACCGGCGGTCCCGGCGTAGTCGTAGACGTCGAAGCCCGTGCAGTGGGTGATCGACGCGGGGGCGCCGAGGGAGTCCTCCACCGCGGTGGTCCAGAGGTCGTTCGCGCCGATCACGACGAAGGTCGGCGTCGCGTCCCGGTAGGCACCGAGGTCGACGAGCCACGGGTACGTCTCGAAGGTGTCCCGCACCTGCAGCAGGTCGACGTCGCTCTCGGCGTAGGCGGCCAGGGGGCGGACGGTCCAGAACTGCCCGACCCCGGTGACGTGCCGTCCGTCGGCCCAACGGTCCAGGCACGCGGCGGGCGCGTACCGGGCGCTCGCGACGGCCGCGACGGTGCCCGGGGCGACCGCGACCCCGGCGACCAGGACGACGGCGGCCGCGACCGCCACGACGAGCCGCACGCCCCGTCGCGGTCGGTGCACCCGGGTCCGGCGGACGGCCGAGCGGACGAGCTCGGCGACCGCGACGAGCGCGAGCAGCGGCGCGGTCACGATCGGCTCGAGGTAGCGCGGCGTCTGCGACCCGGCGACGACCACGCCGACCGACACCGCCACGACCGTCACGAGCGGCAGCACGGTCGCCACGAGGACGGTCCGCGCGGTCCGGACCCGCCAGGCCCAGACCGTCCCGCCCACCGCGAGCACCAGGCCCGCGAAGAGCAGCAGCAGTTCGGCGTCGCCCCGGGCCGACCCCGCCCTGTCGTCGGTGAGCGCCGCGAAGAACGCCAGCGTCCGCCCGGCCTGGTCGGGGTGCACGTACGTCGACGGGTCCAGCGAGACGAACGGGGCGAGCGGGATCCGGAGCAGGTAGCCGACGACGGCGCCGGCGACGAGCACGCCGGAGGTCCACGCCGCCGGCCGCCACGGCACCCGACGGGCGAGGGAGAGCAGCGCGAGGGTCACGACCACCGGGGCCGCCGACCACGGGACGTACAGCGGGTTCGACGCCGTCGTGCACGCCGCGACGAGTCCGAGGACGACGAGGACGGTCACCGTCGCGCGACCGGTCCGCACCGTCCGCAGCACGAGCACGGCCGTGCCGAGCATCGCGAGCAGGGCGCCGTAGTAGTAGGTCGTGGTGAGCAGCAGCGACCCGAGCTCGAGCGAGGTCGCGGTCGCGGTGTACTCCGTGAGCACGAGCGCCGTCACGAACCCGAGCGCGAGGGCGGACACCGTGATCCGGGCGGACCGTCGGGCGGCCGGCATGAGCTCGTTCGCGGCGGCGCGGACCAGGGCGTAGACGGCGAGCAGCACGAGGACGCCGTTGAGTGCCAGGGCCTGCTGCGGCGTCCCCGTCACCAGGGAGCAGAGCAGGTAGACCGGCAGTTCCGGGAAGAAGAACAGGGCCGGGGACATCGCCCACTCGAACGGCTGCCCGAGCCGGATCGAGCGTTCAACGAGCGGCAGCAGCACCGAGTCGCCGTCGTACCAGAGCAGGGCGACCCGGTCGGTGGCCATGACGTGTCCGAGGGCGATGACGGACAGGGCCAGCGCGACGGCGGCGCCCAGTGCCTCCCGTCCGATCGCGGGCCACGCACGGTGCGCGGGCCGGCCGTCCGACGGGACCACGGCGGTGTCGTGGCCGGTCGCTCCGGGCACGACTGGTGGCATGCCCGGAGCGTACCGAGCGTGCCGGAGCGCCGCCTGCGGGTGGCGCTGCGGGGCCCTCGGCTGCGATCCGAGGCCGACCGACTACCCTTGTGCGCTGTGACCGACACGCGCGACCAGCTGATCCAGCACATCTCCGACGATGCGGTGTTCCACGGCGACTTCACGCTGACCAGTGGCAAGCAGGCGTCGTACTACATCGACCTCCGCAAGGTGAGCCTCGACCACCGCGTCGCACCGCTCATCGGCCAGGTCATGACGGACCTGCTCCAGCAGGTCCCCGACGTCGACGCCGTCGGCGGGCTGACCATGGGCGCGGACCCGATCGCGAGCGCCGTGCTGCACCAGGCCGCCGCGCGGGGCCTGTCCTACGACGCCTTCGTCGTGCGCAAGGAGCCGAAGGACCACGGCCGCGGTCGGCAGGTCGAGGGCCCGGACGTCCGCGGCAAGCGCGTCGTCGTGCTCGAGGACACCTCCACCACCGGCGGCTCGCCGCTCAAGGCCGCCGAGGCGCTCGAGCGCGAGGGGGCGGTCATCGCGGCCGTCGCCGTCGTCGTGGACCGCGACACGGGCGCGAAGGAGCGCATCGAGGCGGCCGGCTACCCCTACTTCGCAGCGATCGGACTGGCCGACCTGGGGCTGAGCGCGTGACCGGGGAGCGTCCGGAGGACGCGCGCGGGCCCGAGGACGGCGCCGGACCGGCAGACGGGTCCGACGACGGCCGGGAGGCCCGTGGCGCGTCCGCCCCGGACGCTCCGTTCCGCGGACTGCGCAGCGCAGCCGACATCTTCGGTGCGCCGCGCGGTGCCGACGAGTGGCCCTCGCGCCGCGAGCGGCGCGAGGCGGAGCGGGCCGCCCGCGAGACGGGCGCACCGCTGCCGGAGCCGTTCGAGCCGGTGGCCGACGAAGCCGCCGCTGCGCCTGCCGCTGACGACGGGGCTGCGGCCGGGGTCGGGGTTGCGCCGGTCGCCCCGGGTGCGTCCGACCCCGAGGACGCCGGTGCCACCCAGGCGATCCCGATGAGCGACGAGCTCCGCGAGGCCTCGCTCAACCCGCAGGCCGCGGCCGAGCACGAGCGCGAGACCCTCGGCGAGCGCATCCCGCCCGCCGCCCCCGTGCCGCCGTCGACCACGGCGTCGCACCCGTCGTCGATCTCGCTGCCGACCGCGATGCACAGCCGCGACCAGCGCGCCGCGGAGAACCGCGCGGTCGACGAGGAACGCCGCCGCCTCGACCCGTTCGGGCAGGGACGCACGGACGTCGACTGGCTCGGCCGGGCGACCGGACCGCGGCCGGCGGCGCCGACCCCCACCCCGACCGGACCGGTGGCGCAGCCGATCGGCGTCGGGAACGTGCTGCCGCCGACGCCCGCCGCGCCGACGAACGAGCCGCCGAGCTTCACCGAGCTGCTGCGACTGCAGGGCGAGGACGACCCCGCCGCGGCGGGCGGGACGGATCGGCCGTTCGACTGGGCGGTCCGGGACGACGAGGCCGGCGAGGTCCCCACGGCGCTCACCACCGATCGCTTCGACACGACGGCCCTCGGGGCTGCGGCCGCCGGGGCTGCGGCCGGCGGGGCCGGGTCGTGGTCGCTGTCCGCGGAGGCGGATCCGGAGGACGACGTCGTTCCCGGGGAGACCGCCGACGCTGCTGACACAGCTGTCGCTGCGGCCCGGACGTCCGAGTCGCCGTCGTCCTCGGTGACCGACCAGGCGACCCCCGCCCCCGTCTCGGCAGCGGCGACCCCGTGGTGGGCCGAGCCTGCCACCGCCGCCGTGCCGCCGACCGCCGCACCGCCGTCCGTCGAGCCCACTGCTGCCGCGGGCGCCACCGCCGAGGGACCGGCCGCCGAGCGACTGCCGGCCGCGGCGCCGGAGGACCTCGACCAGTCCGAGTGGGACGGGCGCGAGACGAGCGACACGAGCGCGATCAAGGACCTGTTCGGCACCGAGGCCGTCGGGCAGCTCGGCGAGACCGGCTACGACCCGCACGACTCCGGGACGCGCATGATGCCCGCCGTCGGTGCCGACCAGCACCGTGACCCGGCCGTCGCCCGCGTTGCGGACCCGGACGGCGCCTCCAGCGGCTCGACTCCCGGCCCGGACCGCGACAACTTCATCAACGAGGGCTTCGGCCGTCTGCGGAACGAGGGCAGGCGCGGCAAGCAGCTGCTCGTCGTCGCGGCGGTCGTGCTCATCGTCGTCCTGCTCGTCGCCGTCTTCGGCCTGACGAAGTGGATCCTCGGCAGCTCGATCAGCGAGGAGCGCGCTGCCGCACCGACCGCGACCGCGACCTCGGCCGCGTCCGCTCCCGCCGAGTCGACGACCCCGTCTCCGACGCAGGAGGCCGCGGCACCGTCGGCGCCGTCGCAGACACTGCAGTTCGCGACGACCCCGGCGACGCCCGGCGAGCACGCGTGGACCGAGCTGGCCGGCGGGGAGTGCCTGTCGCCCTTCACGGACGCCTGGGCGCAGACCTTCACGGTCGTCGACTGCTCGGCCGCGCACGCCGCGCAGCTGACGGCCCGGGTGCAGGTGGAGGCGGGGCAGTGGCCCGGCCCGGAGGCGCTCGCCGCCCAGGCCTCCCAGCTGTGCCAGAGCTCGCAGGCGATCGACACCGCTGCCGCTGCCGGGTTCGGCGACGTGCAGGTGCAGGGCTCGTACGCGCCGGACCAGAGCACGTGGGACCGCGGCAACACCTTCATCTCGTGCTTCGCCACCCGCTCGTCGGGGCAGCCCCTGACGGGCTCCCTCGCCCCGACCGGCACCTGACCGGGCTCCCTCCCTCCGAGCCCCGCGCGAGCCTGACCCGCGCGAGGCCCGCGCGGGTCAGGACGCGGCGGGGACCGCGGCGGAGGCCTCGTCGAGCGTGCGGAGCTCCTCGGCGCTGAGCTCGAGGTCGGCCGACGCCAGGAGCGCCGGGAGCTGCTCGGTGTTCCGGGCGCTGGCGATCGGCGCCACGACGTCCGGCTGCGCCTGGAGCCACGCGAGGGCGACCGAGGCGATCTCGGCCTCGTGCGCCTCGGCGATGCGGGAGAGGGAGTCGACGACCGCGAGGCCCTCGTCCGAGAAGTACCCCGACACCTGTCCCTCGCGGTCCTTGCCGGCGAAGTCCTCCTTCGTGCGGTACTTGCCGGTGAGGAACCCGGCGGCCAGGGCGAAGTACGGCACGACCCCGAGCCCCTCGGACGCGGCGAGCGGGGCGATGTCCGACTCGTACGGCTCGCGGGTGACGAGGTTGTAGTGCGGCTGGATCGCGACGGGCAGCGCCAGGCCGGCCTCCTTCGCGATGCGGATCCACTCCTCGGCCCGGGCGCGCGAGTAGTTCGAGATCGCCGTGTAGCGGACGAGGCCCTCCTGCACGAGCTGGTCGAACGCGCGCACGGTCTCCTCGAGCGGGGTGTCCTGGTCGTCGAAGTGCGCGTAGTACAGGTCGATCCGGTCGGTGCCGAGACGCTCCAGGCTCGCGCGGGCCGCCGCGGCGACGTTCGCGGCGGACAGGCCGCTGTACTGCGGGTGCTGCGAGACCTTCGTCGCGACCACGACGTCGTCGCGCTTGCCCGACGCCCGGAGCCACGAGCCGATGACGCGCTCGGACTCGCCGCCCTCGTTGCCGGGGGCCCAGGCGGAGTACACGTCGGCGGTGTCGACGAAGTCGCCGCCGGCACCGGCGTACGCGTCGAGCACCCGGTGCGAGGTCTGCTCGTCGGCGGTCCAGCCGAAGACGTTGCCGCCGAGGGCGAGGGGGAACACGTGCAGGTCGCTGGTTCCGATGCGGGGCATGGCGATTCCTTTCACTGCGGTACGGATCCCGTCCACGCTATGCCTGCGGGTGCCGTGCAGGCTGAGGGGTTTCGATGGACGGATGACCGCCCTCGCCGACGCCCTCACCGACCCCCGCTCGTCCGCCCGACTCCGTGCCGTGATGGCCGCCGGCACCGAGGCGGACCCGTCCGACCTCGACGTGCTCGTCGAACGGTGCGCGGTCGAGCCGGACCTGCAGGTGCGCGAGGCACTGACGTGGTCCCTCGTCCGCCTGCCCGCCGAGGTCGTCGTCCCGCGCCTGGTCGGCGAGCTCGGGCGACCGGAGGCGCAGGCGCGGTCGCAGGCCCTCCACACGCTGTCGAAGATCCGCGACGGGTCCGTGTACCCGGAGGTCGCGGACCGGCTCGGTGACGACGACCCGGGCGTCCGCCGGACCGCCTGGCGCGCCGCGGTGCTGCTCGCACCCGACGAGGAGCGTCCCGCCCTCGCCCGACGGTTGGCCCGCGAGCTCGGGCAGGGGGACCGCGAGACCCGGCTGGCGCTGAGCCGCGCACTCGTCACCCTCGGCGAGGACGTGGTCGCCCCGGTCCTGACCGACGCGTCGGACCGTCGCGGCGAGGCCGTCCGCGAGCACGTCGCCGAGACCGAGCGGCTCCTCGCCGACCCGGACGCCGGATCGGCGCTCGCGCTGGAACGCGCACGACGCGAGATGGCGCTGGGACGCGGGAAGCGCGCCTCCGGGTGACCACCCGACGGACGGGAGGCCCGTGGCGACGCCGCCACGGGCCTCCCGTCCGTCGGTGGGTCACGCCGACCACGCGCGGACGGTTCCGGGGCGGGCCGCGGAAGACCCGGATTCGGGCCGCCGAACAGGCCGGATCGGCTTGCGTGCGCGGATCGTGGCACGGCAGGGTGGGTGCCGAAGGGGAGTAGCTCCCAGCGCGTGCATCGACACACTGGCCATCACGACGATCGGCCCGGTGCACCACCCGTGCGGTCCCACCCGCCGGGCGAGCGAGACCTTCGGCCGTCCTGCCGTGCCGAAGCGCTCCCCACCCCTGCGCGATCGGTGCGGCCCCGACCAAGGGACCAACCCGTGATCGACACCCCATCCACCCCCACCGCCGTGACGGCGCCGCCGGCCCGCATGGGCCGCAGTGCCTGGGGCCGCATCGCGATCTGCATCGTGCTCGCGCTGCCCGCCGTCGTCTTCCGGATCGGCGGCTTCGCGCCGGACCCGCTCGTCGACCTGCTCGTGTTCGGCGGCGCGGTCGTCGCCGCCTCGTTCCTGCTCGCCTGGGCGGCCGAGGCCGCGCAGAAGGACATCTCCGGTGCGCTCGCCATCGCGATCCTCGCGCTCATCGCGGTGCTGCCCGAGTACGCGGTCGACCTGTACTACGCGTTCCGATCCGGCTCCGACCCGGCGTACGAGCAGTTCGCCGCCGCCAACATGACCGGCTCGAACCGGTTGCTGCTCGGGTTCGGCTGGCCGCTCGTCGTGGTCATCTCGCTGCTCGTCGCCCGTCGGTACGTCCGTGCCGGTTCCCTGCCGGCATCGGCGACGAAGGTGCTGCAGCTCGAGCAGTCCTCGCGGCTGGACATCGGCTTCCTCGCCCTGCTCGCGGTCGTCGCGTTCCTCATCCCGCTGATGGGCTCGATCCCGCTCTGGTTCGGGTTCGTGCTGCTCGCCGCGTTCGTGGCGTACCTGTGGCGTGCGTCGAAGGTGTCGGACGACGACGGTGAGGACGAGGACATGGTCGGCATGGCGGGGAACATCGCCTCGATGCCGCAGCGTGCGCGCCGCTGGACGATCGTCGCGCTCTTCGTCGTGGCGGCCGCGGTCATCCTGTCGTCGGCGGAGCCGTTCGCCGACGCGCTCGTCGAGTCCGGCAGCGCGCTCGGCATCGACAGCTACTTCCTCGTGCAGTGGCTCGCGCCGCTCGCGACCGAGGCCCCCGAGTTCATCGTCGCCGCGCTGTTCGCGCTGCGGGGGATGGGCGGTGCCGCGATCGGGACGCTCATCGCGTCGAAGGTCAACCAGTGGTCGCTGCTCGTCGGCTCGCTGCCGATCGCACACGTGCTCGGCGGCGGGACCACGGGCGGCCTGCCGCTCGACGGTCGGCAGGTCGAGGAGTTCGTGCTCACCGCGTCGCAGACCGTGCTCGGCGTGGCGATCATCATCGCGCTGCGGTTCCACCGGTGGTCGGCGATCGCGCTCGTGGCGCTGTTCGCCGTGCAGTTCGTCGTGACCGACACGAGCGGGCGGTGGGTGCTCAGCATCGTGCACCTCGTCGTCGCCGTCGTCGTGGCCTGGGTCCACCGCCGGGACATCGTGCCGACGCTCCGGGCGCCGTTCCGCCGGCAGGCCGTCTGACGGCGGGCTGACGGCGGCGGGACTCGGCGCGCGCGGTTGGACTGCGCCGAGGTCGCACAATTCTGCATCCTCGGCGTCACCACGGGCACGATGTGGAACCCGGACGCAACGCGCGCGGCAAGTCGTGGGACCTCGGCGAGTGGGTGAGGACGAGCGCAGCGGCGGGTGCGGTGCTGCCGGCGGGCGCGCGGCGTGGAGCGTCTCCGGACCCGGGTCAGTCGTCGTCGGGGGCGAGCCAGATGGCGGCGGCCGCGGCGGCGGGCAGGTCGACGAGGGACTCCTCGCCGGCCGGGTCCCGCCGGGCGACGGCGACCACCCCGGCGTAGTCGCGGACCCGCTCGACGCGCAGGTGCGTCCCCAGCCCGACCCCGAGCTCGTCGAAGTAGCGCAGGAGCGCCGGGTCGTCGTCGGACACCCGGTCGACGACCCCGCAGGCGCCGGGCTCGATCGCCGCGAGCAGGGTCCCCGGTGACGCGGGCACGGTGCCGTCGGCGGCCGGGATCGGATCGCCGTGCGGGTCGTGCGTCGGGTGGCCGAGGTCGGCGTCGACCCGGTCGAGGAACGTCTCCGACACGGTGTGCTCGAGCGCCTCGGCCTCGGTGTGCACCTCGTCCCACGAGTACCCGAGGCGCTGCACCAGGAACGTCTCGATGAGCCGGTGCCGTCGGACCATCGCCACGGCGACCTGCTGCCCGAGCGGGGTGAGCACCACGCCGTAGTACGGGGTGTGCTCGATGAGGCCGTCGCGGTCGAGCTTCCGCAGGTTGCCCGACACCGTGGACGCCGAGACACCGAGGGCTGCGGCGATGTCCCGCGTCGCGAGCCCCTGCCCGCCGCGCTCGGTCGACTTCCAGACGAGCTTCACGTAGTCCTCCGCCATCACGGACAGGGAGGGCAGGCGCATGCGTCAATGGTACAAACGGCACGTGACCACGACAGCCCCCGTCCGGCGTCGCCGCTGGCCGGTGCCGCCGTCGCTCCTGCTCGGCCTCGCCCCGCTCGTCGCCTTCGCCGCCGTCAGCGCCTGGCGCTCCCGGCCGAGCGACGACTACGGCACGCTCGGGCAGACCGTCGACAGCGTCGTCCGGGCGCTCGTGCTGCCGGAGGGGATCGCGGTCCTCGTGCTCTGCGCCTACGTGACCGCGCTGGGCTGGTGGCCGATCGCGACCGTCGACCGCGGCCGCACGGCGCTGCGGTGGACGCTGACCGCGCCGGTCCTCATCGCCGTCGTCTGCGTCGCGCGGCTGCCGCTCGTCGACTGGGGAGCGCAGCCGGTCCGCTACTTCCTGCTGCTCGCCGTCGGGGTGCTGTTCGTCGGGGTGTTCGAGGAGCTGCTGACCCGCGGGGTCCTCGTCGTCGGGCTCCGGCGCCGGCTGCCCGAGTTCGGGGTGTGGATCGCCTCGTGCGTGCTGTTCGGGCTCCTGCACTTCCTCAACGTCCTGGCCGGGGCGGGTGTCGGCGTCACGGTCGTGCAGGTGGTCTTCGCGGCCTCGTTCGGCTCGACGCTGTACCTGGCCCGACGCCTCACCGGGAACCTGCTCGCGCCGGTGCTGCTCCACGCGTTCTGGGACTTCGGGTCCATCGCGGTCTCGGGCACCGTGCAGACGCAGGACCTGGCGCGCCTGGTGCCCGCCGGTGTCATCGGGCTGTTCGCCTTCGCGGTGCTCGCGCTCGGGGTCGTCGCCGGCGGCGTGGTCGCCTGGCGGGACGACCGGCCCCGTCGCCTGCGACGCCGGTGGCGGACGGTCCCGCCCATGGGGGCGGTCGCGGTGTCGGCGAGCGAGCCGCGCCTCCCGTCCGCCGTCTGACCGCGCAGGCGCCGACGGCGCTGCGAATGCCCACAGCCTGCGTCCCGGTTCACCCCCGCGTGGGGGACTGTTCGCCGTCCGGCAACCACCCCTCCCTAGGTTCAGCCTGTTTCCAGACCGGAACTACAGGAAGGGGCGTCGCCCGCCGGGCGACCACCACACATGCGCAGATCCGCCCTCCGCGGAGTGACCGTCGCCGCCGTCGCGACCGCACTCGTCGTCGGGTCGCCGCTCGCCGCACAGGCCGCGACGTACCCGAGCGACTCCACCAAGCCCGACCTCGTGTCGCTGCTGAACGGCTACGACCAGTACTGGACGTCGACCGGGAAGAACGACCTGCACGGCACCGTGAACGACCCGGCGACCCTGGCGACGAACGACCGGCTCACGTCCTGGATCAACCAGCACGCGACGAAGGCGCAGCAGTTCACGGCCCTGCAGGACGCCGAGTACGACAACGCGACGAACACCGCCTACGACCAGTCCTTCACGGTCTCCGAGGGCCTCGGTGACGCGCTCAGCAAGCTGTTCGTGCAGGGACGCAACGACGGCGACCTGCCGCTCGTCAACGCGCTCATCAACTCGTCGAACGGCACGAGCGGCGCCTACGTCGGCACCGGCGACGCGAAGGCCCACTACAGCTACCCGCGGCCGTACCTGCCGACCGACACCGCGGCGACGCTGCCCGCCGGTGACGACACGGCCAGCTGCAACCCGGCGACCGTGAACGCGTCGTCGCTCGCCGCGAACCGCACCGGCAAGGCCTGGGCGGACGCGAAGGGCAACCTCACGATCACGCGCGTGCCCGCGGTGACCGACACCACGCACCAGTTCTCGCCGAACGACGTCGTGCTCGACGCCGGCTACGGCCAGAAGGGCATCTGCACCGGCGGCTCGTACCCCTCGGGCCACACGACGACGGCCTACCAGGCGGGCATCACCCTCGCCACGCTCGTGCCGGAGCTCGCGCCGGAGATCCTCGCGCGTGCCTCCGAGGCCGGCAACGACCGGATCGTCCTCGGCGTGCACTACCCGCTCGACATCATGGGCGGCCGCATCGACGGCGAGGCGGCCCTGGCTGCCCGGTGGTCCGACACCCAGTACCGCACCGAGGTCCTCGAGCCGGCCCGCGCCGAGCTGACGGGGTACCTCGAGGCGAAGTGCGGTGGCACCCTCGCTGACTGCATCGCGGCGGAGAAGCCCTACACGGACGACCCGTACGGCGGCCAGGCGATGCCCGGGGGCACGGCCCAGGTCGTCACCGACCGCGCCTCGGCCGCGAAGGTCTACCGCGAGCGCATGACCTACGGCTTCGCGAAGACCGGCACCGCCGGCCTGGCCCCGTCGGTCCCGACCGGCGCGTCGAACCTGCTGCTCTCGACCTTCCCGACCCTGACCGACGCGCAGCGCACCGCGGTGCTCGCGCAGACCGAGATCGCGTCGGGGTACCCCCTCGACCAGTCCGGCACCGCGAGCGGCTCGTGGGAGCGTCTCGACCTGGCCGCCGCCACGAGCGCGACCGTCGCGGTCGCCGCGGACGGCACCGCCACCGTGGTGTCCACCGGTGGTGACGCCCGCGTCGTCTCGGGTGTGCTGACCGCCCCCGAGGGCACCTCCGTCGAGGCGGGGAAGCCGATCGCCCTCGCCGGCACCGGTCTGCCCGCCGGTTCGACCCTGCAGGTCGTGCTGCGCTCCGACCCGGTCGTGGTCGGCACGCTGACCGTCGGGGCCGACGGCACCGCGACCGGCTCGGTCACGGTCCCCGCGAGCACCACCGCGGGCGCGCACACGCTCGACCTGGTCGACGCGTCGGGCGCCTCGGTGCTCGTGTCGCCGCTCGCGATCACCGTGACGGCCGCGCCCGCCACGGGAGGCACCGGGACCGGGACCGGCGGCACCGGCGGGACCGGCACCGGGACCGGCAGCACCGGCACCGTACCGGCCGGCGTGCACCTGCCCGTCGTCAGCGGCTGATCGTCGCGACGTCCTGACGGGACACCCCGCCGGACGGGAGGCGCGTGGCCAGGCCGCCACGCGCCTCCCGTCCGGCGTCTCCGCGGCGGGTCCGCTAGAGCTCGACCTCGATCGGCTCGGGCCGGACGAGCTCGTGCACGCCCTGGATGACCTCGCTCGGGCGGAACGGGTAGCGGTCGATCTCGGCCTGGTCGCTGATGCCGGTCAGCACGAGCACGGTGTGGAGCCCCGCCTCGATGCCGGCCTGCACGTCGGTGTCCATGCGGTCGCCGATCATGCCCGTGTTCTCGGAGTGCGCCCCGATGCGGTTCATCGCCGACCGGAACATCATCGGGTTCGGCTTGCCGACGACGTACGGCTGCTTGCCCGTGGCCTTCTCGATCATCGCGGCGATCGCACCGGTCGCCGGCAGCACGCCCTCGGCGCTCGGGCCCGTCGCGTCGGGGTTCGTCACGATGAACCGGGCACCGTCGCGGATCAGCCGGACGGCCTTCGTGATCGCCTCGAACGAGTAGTTCCGCGTCTCGCCGACGACGACGTAGTCGGGTGCGGTCTCGGTCATGATGAACCCGGCCTCGTGCAGCGCCGTCGTCATGCCCGCCTCGCCGATCACGAACGCCGAGCCGCCGGGCATCTGCGAGCGGCAGAAGTCCGCCGTCGCGAGCGCCGACGTCCAGATCCGCTCCTCGGGCACGTGCAGCCCCGAGCCGCGGAGCCGGGCGCTGAGGTCACGCGGCGTGAAGATCGAGTTGTTCGTCAGGACGAGGAACTCGGTGCCCTCGTCGAGCCACTGCTGGATGAGCTCGGGGGCGCCCGGTAGCGCCTGGTTCTCGTGGACGAGCACGCCGTCCATGTCGGTCAGCCAGCACTCGACGTCGTCACGGGTCGCCATGGCCACAGCGTACCGGGGGGTCTCGGGGCACCGCTGGCCGGGTGGCCAGGGCGGTCTGGCCGACCGGACACCGAACGACACTCGGGATTCGGCTACGGTTTTCGGGACACGTACCGGATCAAGGAGGCCTCCCCGTGCTCGTCGACCCTGGCACCCCGTCCGCCGCACCCCGCCGTCGTGGACGGCCGCGGGTGCTCGACCGCCAGCAGGTCATCGACGCCGCGACGACCATCGCGAACGAGGACGGCCTCGACCGCCTGTCCTTCCGTGCCCTGGGCGCCCGGCTCGGCGTCGCCCCGATGACCGTGCACCGGACCATCGGTGGTCTCGACGACCTGCACGCCGAACTCGTGCGGCGCACCGTCGACGAGTTCACCGCCACCTTCGTCTGGCCGGACGACTGGCGCTCGGTCGTCCGGGTCTTCGCCCGCACCTTCCGTGACCTCATGCGCACCCACCCCCTGGTGCTCGAGTCGCACAGCCGGCGGGGTCCGCTGACGTCCACCGAGTCGGACGCGGTCGTGGCGAAGGTCGTCGGCGCGCTGCACCGGGCGGGCCTGCCCGAACGCGAGGCCATGTACGCGTTCTTCGTCGTCTACGACTTCGTCGTCGGGCACGCCGGCGTGCAGGTCGGCCGCGGGGACTCCGACGCGGCGCGACCGGAGCGGCACCGGGTCGTCGCCGACGTCCTCGGCGAGCACTCCTACGACGAGCGGTTCGCGATCGGCCTCGACATCATCGTCGACGGACTCGCGGCCCGGGTGGCCGTTGCGAGCGGCACGGGCGGCTGACGGCCTCGCGCCCCGACGGACTGCTGCCATGATCGTCCCGTGGGTCGCAGTCCGGAGCAGGTCGTCGCGGACGCCCGTGCGGCCTCCGCCCGCGGCGACCGTCGCGCTGCGTGGGACTCGCTCCGCACGCACGCCGTCCGCGACCCGGACGAGCCCGCGTACCGGCTCGCGCTCGTCGAGACCTACCGCGCGGCGGGCCACCCGGACCAGGCTGCGCGGTGGGGCGCGTCGGTCCCGGAGGTCCTGACCGACCGCGAACGCGTGCTCCTCGCCCGCATCGCCCGACGGAGTGACGGCGAAGGCGCACTGCGGAGTCACCTCGCGCTGCGCACCGTCCCCGCCGAGCTCGTCGCGCTCCTGCCCTCGGCACGGGAGCGGAGCCGTCGTCGCGCCGAGCGCATCGCGTCGGCGTTCGACCCCGCGCTCGCGCTGGTCGGGTGCCTCGCCGTGGTCGGGCTCGCGGTCGGCGTCCTCGTGACGATGGTCGAGGCGTTCGCCGGCGGCCGGGCGCACGAGGCCGCGCAGATCACGGTCGCCGCGGGCCTCGGCGCCGTCGTGTTCCTCGGCGTGCTCGCGATCGTGCCCGTGCTGCTCCGACGGCGGTGGGTCGTCGCCGTGCTGCTCGCCGTCGCGGTCACCGCCGCCGTCGTCGTGCTCGCGCAAACCGACCCGACCAGGCAGCTGCCCTTCGGCTGAGCGGTCACGTGCTCCGGACGGGAGGCGCGGGGCACGCGCCCTACGCTGGTCACGTGACCGAGCGCCTCCCGTCCGACCCCGTGGCCGAGCCGTCGGGACCGGGCGCGGCCCGACCGGTGTCCGAGCCCGGCACCGCGCCGGCGCAGCCGGACGGCTCCGCTCCGGCCCTGCCACCGACCCACGAGGCCACCACGAACGGCGTCGGACCGCACCCCGAGCCGTGGCCGGACGACCCGCGGCTCGACCCCGAGCTCCTCGCGGTCGGGGACACCCGCAACGTGGTCGACCGCTTCCGGTACTGGTCGATGGACGCGATCGTCGCCGAGCTCGACACCCGCCGGCACGCGTTCGACGTCGCGATCGAGAACTGGCAGCACGACCTCAACATCGGGTCGATCGTGCGGAGCGCCAACGCCTTCCTCGCGGGGACGGTGCACGTGATCGGTCGGCGGCGGTGGAACAAGCGCGGGGCGATGGTCACCGACCGCTACCAGCACGTCCGGTACCACCCCGACGTCGCCGCGTTCCTCGCGGCGATGCGGGAGGACGGCCGGCCGGTCGTCGCGGTCGACAACACCCCGGGTGCCGAGCGGATCGAGACCGCGGCGATCCCGGAGCGGTGCGTGTTCCTGTTCGGGCAGGAGGGACCCGGGCTCACCGACGAGGCCGTCGCCGGCGCGGACGCGCACCTCGAGATCACGCAGTTCGGGTCGACGCGGAGCATCAACGCGTCGGCCGCCGCAGCGATCGTCATGCACGCGTGGGTCGTGCAGCACGCGGAGCTGCCGGGCGCCTGAGCCCGCCGGGGCGGTGGTGCGGGCGCGAGCCTCGGCTCCGCGGACACTTTCGCGGGGCAGCAGCCGCGAAAGTGTCCGCCAGCGCGAGCCTCGCGCGCCACGGGGCGCGGGCGCGGGTCAGCGCGGGGCGGTCGTCCGTCGGGTCACGAGCCGTGGTTCGACCAGGGTCTCGTGGGCCGGGGCCGAGGGATCGGCGATGCGGGCGAGCAGCCGCTCGCCGGCGCCTCGGCCGATGTCGACGCTGCGGTCGTCGATGCTCGTCAGCCCCACGTACGACGACGCGGCGAGCGGGGTGTCGTCGTAGCCCATCACCGAGACGTCCTCGGGGATGCGCAGCCCCCGTGCGGCGAGGCCGGACATCGCGCCGAGCGCCATGACGTCGTTCGCGGCGAACACCGCCGTCACGTCGGGGTGGGCGTCGAGCAGGTGCCCGACGGCCTCGGCACCGGCCTCCTCGGTGGGCTCCACGGGCATGACGTGGGTGACGAGCGAGGCGGGCGACGGGGCGGAGGCGACCCGTGCCTCCAGGCCGGCGAGCCGTTCCGCGGACGCCGCCGAGCGCCCGCCCACGAAGCCGATGCGGGTGTGCCCGAGCGCGAGCAGGTGCTCGGCCGCCATCCGGCCACCGGCACGGTCGTCGTTGGCGACCGTGTCGGCGCGGGGGAGCACGGCGCGCCCGCCCGCGACGACGACGGGCATGCTCGCCGGGATCGCGAGGTCGGTGTCGGGCTCGCCGGCGATGACGATGCCCTCGACGCGCATGGACAGGAAGCCCTCGACGGGGGAGGCGTCGAGGCCGGTGTTGAGGAACCGGTCGGCGACGACGAGGCGGTGGCCCTGGTCCTGCAGCGCCTCGCGGAGGCCGGTCAGCAGGTCGACGAACCACTGGTTGCGGAAGTCGTCGAGCACGACGCCGATCGTGCGGCTGCGGGTGCCGGCCAGGGAGACGGCCGCGGTCGAGGGGCGGTAGTCGAGCTCCTGGATGGCGCGGAGGACGGCCTCGCGGCGCTGCTCGCTGACCTTGGGTGAGCGTTGGAGCACGAGGGAGACGAGGGACTTCGACACCCCGGCGCGGGCGGCGACGTCGTAGATGGTCGCGGGCTTGCCGTCGGCGGTGGCGGGCGTGCCGTTCCCCATGATCTCCCTCGACCTGTCGTGGCGTACGTCGATCGTAGTCGGCCCGCCTGGCGGTCGCGTCGGCGGTGGCGCGTGCGAGGCGCGCGGCGGCGGTGCGGTCCGGCGGCGGTTCGACGGTGCAGCGTGCTCGCGAACAACCGAAGGCACGCCGCGCCACGTGTTCTCGTGGCGCGACGTGCCTTCGGTTGTGCGACGCAGCCGGCCCGCCCGGCCGCCCCGCCCTACCCGATCAGGCTCGGCCGCAGGTCGCGCAGCGTCCGCGAGCGGGTCTGCCGCGACGTGACGACGTACGACACGAGCAGCGCGCCGAGCAGCCAGCACGCGAGCACCCCGGCGTCCGACCACACCGCCGCGAACGACCCGCCGTACATCGTCTGCCGCAGGGCGTCGACCGAGTACGTCATCGGGAGCGCGAAGTGCAGTGCCGCCAACGGTCCCGGCAGCGTCTGCCACGGGAACGTCCCGCCCGCGGTGACGAGCTGAACGAGCATGAGCACCAGGCCGAGGAACTGCCCGACCGACCCGAGCAGCACGTTGAGCGCCATGATGATCGCCGCGAAGGTCGCCGACGCGAGCACCATCACCGCCACCGTCGAGCCGGCGTGCACGACGTCGAGGTCGAGCGCGAACCGCACGATCAGGAACAGCGCCGCCATCTGCACGACCCCGAGCAGCGCGGGCGTCAGCCACCCGCCGAGCACCACGCGGAGCGGCTTCCGCACCGCGGTGATCGCGCGCTTCGAGATCGGCTTGAGGATGAGGAACAGCGCGTACATGCCGATCCAGGCCGCCAGCGAGATGAAGAACGGCGCGAGGCCCGCTCCGTAGTTCGAGGCCGCGGCGATGTTGTCGTCGCCGACCTTCACCGGATCGGAGATGACGGACGCCTGGTCGTTCCGCTGCGACGCGGTGGACGCCGGGATCTTCGTGCGGCCCTGGTCGAGCTTCGTCGCGAGCTGCTTGGACCCGTCCTCGACCTCGTCGAGCCCGGTCGACAGCCGGGCCGCCCCCGACGCCGCCGACGCCGACCCGTCCGCGAGGGACGCGGCGCCGGAGGACAGCGTGGGCGCTGCCGCGGCGAGCTTCGACGTGCCGGCCGCGACCTGCGACGAGCCCGAGGCCAGCTTCGACGCCCCGGTGGACGCCGACGCGATGCCGTTCGACAGCGTCGGCGCTGCCGCGGCGAGCTGCGCTGCACCGTCGGAGACCTGCTGCGACCCGGTGGCGAGTTCGTCGACCTTCGTCTGCGCGTCGCCCAGCGTGGCCTTCGTCTGCGCACCGAGCGCGTTGGCCTTGCCGACCTCGGCCGTGATGGCGTCCTGCTGTTCCTGCGTCAGGGTGACGCCCTCGGGCAGGTTCGCCTTGATCTGCGCGAGCAGGGCGGCGGCGTCGATCGGCTGCACGGCCGATGCCTGCTGGTTCGCCGAGTCGACGATGCCCGCGATCGTGGCGTTGCCCGCAGCCACTCGCGATGCACCGTCGGCCAGCTGCGCCGTCTGCTCCGGCAGCGCCGCCGTCTGCTGCTGTGCCGTCTGCAGCCCGGATGCCAGGGTCGACGCCCCGGACGCGACCTGCTGCGCGCCGCTGTCGAGCTGCGCGGTCTGCGACGGCAGCGACGCCGTACCCGATGCGAGCTCCGACGCCCCGGCGGACAGCTTCGCGGTGCCGTCGGCGAGCGATGCCGCACCGTCCGCCGCCGAGGTCGCCCCCGACGCCAGCTGTCCGGCCCCGTCGACGGCGTCGCCGAGGCTGTCCCGCACGTCGGCGAGCCCGAGGAGCAGCGTCGACGCGGCCTGCTTGCCGACCCGCTCGGCGACCGCGGTCCGCATGGTCTTGCCCGCCTGCTCGGCGATCGTCGACGCCAGGTACGAGTTGGTGTCCGCGGTCGTCATGACGAGTTCGGCGCGCTTCGGGTCGTCCGACTGCGCCGAGACGAGCGACTCGGAGAAGTCGTGCGGGATGGTCACGACGAAGTCGTAGGTGCCGTTCCGGACGCCGGAGCGCGCGTCGGCGGCGGTCGTCTCCTTCCACGCGAAGTCGCCGCCGTCGATCGCCTCCTTCGCGACGTCCTTGCCGTAGTCGACCCGGTCGCCGTCGAGCGTCGCGCCGGCGTCCTGGTCGACGATCGCCGCGGGCACCTGGTCGAGCTTGGCGTACGGGTCGCGGTTCGCCCAGAGGTACGCACCGCCGTAGAGCAGCGGCACGATCATGAGGGCGATGAACGCCAGCCGGGTGAGCGGCGTGGCGGTGAGGCGCGCCAGTTCGGCGCGGACGAGCGAGGGGACGGTCATGCGGGTGCCTCCGTCGGGACGGTTGCTGGTGCTTCGGGGTCGGACGGGAGGCGCGGGTCGCCGCCGTCCGTCCGGGTCGCGTCCTCGGGACCCTCGGTCCGGATGGTGTCGAGCAGCTGCTCGACGGTCTCGGCGGCGGCCTTCGACGTCACCAGGACGACGGTGACCCCGCGTCGGGCGACCTCGCGCACCACCGCGAACCAGTCGCCCACGGCGCCCCCGTGCCGCTCGGGCGAGGTGAGCACGACGCCCGTGACCCCGTCCCGCAGCAGCGCGAGCTCCACGAGCAGTCGGACCCGCACGTCGGTCGGGACCCGCTGCACGGCCGTGTCGGCCCACTGTCGGAGACCGAGCTCGTCGAGCACGGTGTCGACGTGGGCACGGGAGGGCCGGCGCGAGGCGAACGCGAGCTCCTCGCGCACGATCCGTCGCACGGTCGTCACCGGGAACGGCTCGGCGACGCCCGGGGTGTCCACGAGCGCGACGGACGCGCGGACCGCCGCGGCGTCCTCGTGCCCGTCGAGCAGCACCCGTCCGGTGTCGGGCCGCATCCGGCCGCCGGCGACGAGCGACGCGAGCACCGGTGCCTGTTCGGTCTCCACGGCGAGGACACCAGGGTGTCCCGGTGCGGCGACGGCGGAGACGACGGGCAGCGCGGCGCCGGGCTCCTCGCCGATGCCGACGTGGTCGAGTTCGAGGGTCATGCGCGGTCCTCCGGTCCGGTGCGGTGCGCCGCGGGAGCAGTGTCGGTGGTGGTGACGGTGGGCTCGGCGAGCAGTGCCGTCCGCCAGTCCACGCCGGCCATGCCGAGTGCGGACACGACGACCATGCGGTGGCCGGCGTCGTCGGGCGTGCCGGAGCGGGTCGCCTCGTCGAGCACGGCCAGGCAGGCCCCCTCGACGAGTCGCCCGAGCGTCGCTGCGTCGACGTCGTCGCGCATCGACCCGTCGGCGATCCCGAGCGCGCACGCCTCGCGCACCTGGGCGCGCAGGGGTTCGAACACGGCGGCGACGGTGGCGACGAACGGCTCGTGCACCGCGATGCGCGCCATGGAGCGGACGTGGGTGACCTCCGACCACAGCGTCACCGCGATGACGGCGAGCCGCGAGGCCGGCGGCAGGTCGACGAGGTCCGCGGTGCTCGGCATCGCGCCGAGGATCCGCTGCGCTCCGGCGGTCACGACCTCGCGCACGAGGTCGTCGCGGGAGGGGAAATGTCCGTAGACCGCACGCCGCGAGAGCCCCGCGGCGGCGGCGATCGCCTCGAGCGAGGCGTCTTGGTCGCGCTGCAGGAGGGTCTTCGCGGCCTCGACGAGCGCGGCGCGGTTGGCGGTGGCGTCCCGTCGTGGCGCTCGGACGGGGGGTGCAGAGTTGCTCACGCCACCATCGTAATAACTTGCACACCGCTGTGCAAGATCGGACGGCGAGGCTGTCTGTCCGCAGAAGTGCCGACTACGTGCCCTGAGAAGGACCACATAGCTTCATCAGAACTTCACCGGAAGTCTGACCGAGCCAGGAGTGTGCTGCGTGACCCGTGCAACACCGCCCAACAACCCACCACGTCGGTACCGCGCCCAGCGCGTGCTGACCTCGATCGTCGCCGTCGCGGCCCTCGCCTGCGGCGGACTCGCCGTCGGCGGCACCGCCTCCGCAGCACCCGCCAGCACCTCGGCCTCGGCCGACTCGAAGCTCTCCGCATCGTTGCGGAAGGCCTCGCCGGACAAGAAGGTCAGCGCCTTCGTCCGGACGACCGGTGCCGGCGCGCTCGAGGTGGACGCGCAGGCGAAGGGCGGGAACCTCAACCGCTCCAAGGCGCCCTCGTCCGCCGCGAAGAGCCGGATCGCGACGATCCGGTCGACCAACGCGAAGGTCCTGAACGCCGTCAAGGGCGTCGACGGCAAGGCCGCCGAGCTCTACGCGACCGAGTACACCGTCCCCGGCGTCGCGGTCGTCGCCGACGCCGCGGCGTTCGCCGAGATCGCGAAGCGCTCGGACGTCGAGAGCATCGTGCCGCTCCGACCGAAGAAGGTCGTCGAGCCGCAGCGGAACGCCTCGGCCGATGCGGCCCCCTCCGGCGTCGACCCCAGCCTGGCGAAGGCGGGTGCCGACGGCGTCGCGCCCAAGAACGCCGCGAGCGACCTCTACACCAAGGCCTACGACGCCTGGACCCAGACCGGGCACACCGGCAAGGGCATCAACGTCGCCGTCATCGACACCGGCCTCGACTACACGCAGGCCGACTTCGGCGGCCCGGGCACCACGTCCGCCTACCAGGACGCCCTCGCCAGCACCGGGACGCCCACCGCGGGCTCGTACGACCCGTCGAAGTTCCTCGGCGGCTACGACTTCGCCGGTCCCACGTACAACGCGGACCCGAGCGACCCGGACGCCTACCAGCCCGTCCCCGAGCCGGACGCGAACCCGATCGACGGCAAGGGCGGTGACCACGGCACGCACGTGGCCGGCACCGCCGCCGGGTTCGGCCTGAACGCCGACAAGAGCACCTTCCGCGGCGACTACACGAAGCTCACCCCGCAGCAGGTCCAGGACATGTGGGTCGGCCCGGGCAGCGCCCCGCAGGCCGGGCTCTACGCCCTCAAGGTGTTCGGTGACGGCGGCGGCTCGACCGACCTGACCGGCGCCGCGCTCGACTGGGTCGGGCAGTCCCTGACCGAGGGCAGGAGCATCAACGTCATCAACCTGTCGCTCGGCTCCGACTACGGCGCGGCCGACGACCCCGACAACGCCAAGATCGACGCGCTCACGGCACGCGGGGTGCTCCCGGTGATCGCCGCGGGCAACGCCGACGACTTCACCGACGTCGGTGGCTCGCCGGGCAACGCGGAGGGCGCCCTCACCGTCGCCGCCGCGTCGACCGGTCAGAGCCTGTTCGACGCCGTCGAGGCGACCGCCCCGGCGGACGTCGCGAAGAACTGGCGCGCGCAGTACTCGCAGAACTTCCAGGGCACGCTCCCGGTCGAGGGCGACGTGTTCGTGCCGACGGTCGACGTGGACGGCTGCACGCCGTTCACCGGCGACGAGGCCGCCGCGCTCAAGGGCAAGGTGGCCTGGCTGAAGTGGACGGACGGCGCGCTCGAGTGCGGCTCCGGTGTCCGGTTCAACAACGTCCAGGCAGCCGGCGGCATCGGCGTGCTCCTCGCGGGCACGGTCAACACCTTCGACTCGGGCATCGCCGGGAACGCGGCCATCCCGGGTGCCGAGCTGACCCGGGACAGCGTGACGGGCCTCCAGGCCGCTGCCACCGCCGGGACCCTGCACGTGCGCTTCGCGAACGAGCTGAAGGGCGTCGAGCTCGCGACGGACGCCGAGACCACGAACACCCTGGCGCCGTTCACCAGCCGCGGCGACCACGGTGCGTACGGCGACGTCGTCAAGCCGGACATCGCCGCACCGGGCGTCAACGTCATCTCCGCCTACAACGGCACCGGCAACGGTCGCCTCTCGCTCAGCGGCACGTCGATGGCCACCCCGCACACCGCGGGCATCGCCGCCCTGGCGTTCGAGACCCACCCGGGTTGGAGCGCGCCGGAGATCAAGGCCCTGCTCATGAACACGGCCACCCACGACGTGAAGCAGCAGGCCGGCAGCGACCAGCTGGCGACGCAGCTCCGACAGGGCACCGGCCGTGTCGACGCCCTGCAGGCCGTGCAGGACGGCACCACCGTCCGCAGCCAGGAGAACGACCAGCTCGTCACCGCCTCGTTCGGTGTCGTGGAGGTCAGCGCCCCGACGACCGAGAAGCGCACGCTCCTGGTGCGCAACACCACGGCGCAGACGCAGACCTACAAGGTGGCGTACGAGTCGCGGATCGCGCAGCCGGGTGTCGTGTTCGGCCTCAGCTCGGACACCGTGACCGTCACGGCCGGCGGGACCGCCACGGTCACCGTCACCATGACGATCGCCGACCCGACGCTCCTCCGGAAGGTCATCGACCCGACGCAGGCCGCGGTCGAGGGCGGCACGCAGCGTGAGTTCGTGCCGGCGGCCACCGGTCTGGTCACGTTCACCCCGGCCACCGAGGGTGTCTCGCCGCTCCGACTCGGCGTCTACGCCGCACCGGAGCCGGTCAGCACGCTGCACGCCGACGACGTCGTCTTCGGTGGCAGCGCCCGCACCGCAACGATCACGCCCGAGGGCACCGGCGTCTCGCAGGGGACCGGCTCGACCGCGTACCAGGCGCTCGTCGCACCGTTCCAGCTCGGCGGCACCGACCCGAAGGAGTCGTTCCCGGACGGCACCGCGAAGCAGACCCTGGCGGCCGCGGACATCCGTGCCTTCGGGGCGAACTCCACGGCGCTCGGCCTCAAGGACAAGTCGAAGGGCCTCGTGTCCTTCGGTGTCCAGACGGACGGCCCGGACGCGAACCCCGGCGTCTCGAACAACGTCGAGGTGCTCATCGACACGAACCGTGACGGCGAGCCCGACTTCCTGACGTACGACGTCAAGTCGACGACGGCCGACGTGACCCTCGTCCGCACGATCGACCTGAACCAGACGGACCCGAAGAAGCAGCTCGTCGACACGCAGCTCCTCGGTGGCGCCGCCGCCGGTGTCGACACGAACACCTTCGACTCCACCGTCAAGGTGCTCCCGGTCTCGCTCGGTGCCCTCGGGTACACGGCGAAGTCGACCTCGGGCGTCTTCGACTACGCGGTCGTGACCGAGTCGGCCTACTCGCCGACGCTGCCGACCGCCGCCTCCTCGGTGGTGGACGACACGAAGACGGCGACGTTCAACGCCTTCCAGCCCGCGGTGTCCTTCACGCAGAACGGGGCCTCGGCCCTGACCTACCCGGACACGGCGATCAAGGTCATCCGCTCCTCGGCGACCTCGACGGCCGCGAAGGTCCTCCTCCTGCACCTGCACAACGCCCCGGGCGACCAGGCGGACGTGCTCAGCACGACCTCGGTGACCCCGAAGCTCGCGCTGGTGTCGGGCAACGTCACGGTCACGGGCTCGACGAAGGTCGGCACGAACCTGCGGTCGCACGTGGGCACCTGGAACACGGACGGCATCACGTTCTCGTACCAGTGGCTCCGTGACGGCAAGAAGGTCGGCTCCACGGCCGCGACCTACAAGACGTCCAAGTCGGACATCGGCCACAAGCTGTCCGTCGTCGTGACCGCGAAGAAGTCGGGGTACGAGAGCACCTCGGTCACCTCCGCGCAGACGGGGACGATCACCAAGTAGCACCACCACGGGAGCGGGTGGTCCTTCGCGGGCCGCCCGCTCTCGTCGTGTCCGGTGCGCGGACCGGCGAGCGGTGTGCGTCAAGGGGACATGTAGTTAGGCAAACTAGGCAGTGGGTGCGAGCATTGCGACATGCGAACGCAGAGCACCCTGATGCAGCTCCGGGCCAACCCGATGGAGTGGCGACGCCGAGGGCTCACCCCGCCGGACGCCCTCCGGGCCATGGTCGAGGAACGCCTCGCCCAGCCGGGCCACTCGCCGATCGTCGGCGATCCCTCGTACCAGGACTTCTTCCGCGGCTGACCGCGGAACGCCACCACACGACGGACGGGAGGCGCGGTGCCAGCTGGCACCGCGCCTCCCGTCCGTTCCGTGGTGCGGACTACTGACCGATCTTGTCGTCCGCGGCCTGCTCGGCCTTGTCGATCTGGCCGCCGTGGGCGCCGCCAGTGGCCTTGTCGGCCGCGTCCGCGGCCTTGCCGAGGCCGGCGTCGGTGGCCTGCTCGCCCTTGTCGCTGTCCGCGAAGTCCTTGGCCTTGTCGCCGAGGTCACTCATGTGGTGCTCCTTGCTCTCGTCGGATGTGGCACGTCCGACCCTGCGCCGTCCGCGCCGCAAGCGTTCCCAGACCGCGCGTTCCCGGGCCAGGCGTTGCCGGGCCGCGGGGCGGACGCGTCAGGCGACGATCTGCACGACGGTGCCGAGCGGCAGGGCGTTCACCGCGTCGACCGCGTCGCCGTCGAGCCGGACGCACCCGTGCGAGACCGCCCCGCGCGCGACCGACTGGTAGTGGACGCCGATCAGGCCGCCGTCCTTCCCGCCGTAGGGTTCGTCCGCGGCGGCCGAGTGCAGCGTCGTCAACTGGATCGGGTGCACCGTCTGGTCCTGCGCCGGGTCGAGGTAGCGGGCCTGGATGTAGCCGATCACGCCGGTCGGGGTCGGGGTGCCACCGGCGCCGACCCCCGCGGGGAACTCGTGCACGGTCTTCCCGTCCGAGCCGACGATCGAGACCGTCTGCTTGCCCACCGCGATGACGACGTGGTCCGGCAGCGCGCCGCTCTTCCGCAGCAGGTCACGGCGGATCCACGCGGCGCTCTGTGCGGCGGCACCGCCCTTCGTGGCCGAGGGCAGCGCCTGTCGCGCGGGTGTCAGGACCATCGCCCAGTCGCCGGAGACCTGCACCGGGACCACGACGGTCGGCTGGTCGAGGAAGTTCTTCGCCGCGAGCCGTGCGACCGGCTTCGAGCGGTCATCGCCGTAGAGGGGGGCGTCAGCGCTGATCGTGTACGACTCGTCGGCCACCTTCGGGACGGTCGACCCGTAGTAGGGGAGCAGGCCGCCGATGACGGCGTTGTACCGGGCCTCGGGCAGGATCGCGACCTGGGCGGCGCTCGGAGCTGCGTACGGGTCGGCTGTGGCCGTGGCGGACGACGATGCCGAGGGCTTCGTGCTCGTCGTGGTGTCCTGTGCCGTGCAGGCCGTGAGCCCGAGCGTCAGGAGCAGCGCGGCCGCGAGCGTGGTGCTCGTCGCCCGGACGGTGCGGGTGCGGGTCATGCGGGGGTTCCTCCGGTGGAACAGGGACGGGGGCACGACCGATGGTCGTGCCCCCGTCTGCTGATCTGGTGTGACGACTAGCCGGCCACGACCGGGAGGCTACCGGTCGGACGGGCGCCCGTGCCGGTGGCCGCACCCGGGGTGGTGGTGCCCGTGCCCGCACCCGGGGTGGTGGTGCCGGTGCCGGTGCTCACGGCCGGGAGCGTGATCGTGAAGTCGATCGTGTCCACGACGTCGAGGTTGCTGTCCACCTCGCCCACGGTCAGGTCCTGCGTCCGCGCGGCCGAGTCGGAGAACGTGCCCGTGGTGGTCCACGTGCCGTCCGCCTCGACGATGGTCGCCGGTGCGACGACGTCACCCTCGGCGTTCACCACGGCGATCGCGTCACCGGGGGTGCCCTTGCCCGAGAAGGTGACGGTGCGGGAGTCGACCGTCGAGCCGTCCTTCGGGGTGATGAGCGTCAGCGGCGTCGCGGCCGGGGGCGTGGTGACTGCGGGCAGGTTGATGGTGAAGTTGACCTCACCCTGGCCCTGCGCGCCACCGATCTGGTTCACCGACAGGTTCTGCACGACGGCAGCCGAGTCGCTGAAGGTGCCCGTGGTCGTCCACGTGCCGTCGGCGGCGACGAGGACCTGCGGGGCGACCCGGTTGCCGTCGGCGTCCAGCGTGTTCACCAGGTCGCCGGGGGTGCCGGTACCGGTGAACGTGACCGTGCGCGAGTCGACGGTCGAGCCGCTCTTCGGGCTGGTCAGCGAGAACTGGTCCGCCGGGGCGACCGCCGGGAGCGTGATGTTCACCGTCGTGTCGCCGGCACCGCTGGCGCCGCGGACGTCGGTGACGCGGACGGCCTGCGAGCGCGCCGCGGTGTTCGGGAACGTGATCGTGGCGGACCAGGTCTGGTCCGCGCCCACGACCACGGGGCCGGTCAGCCGGTTGTCCTGGGTGTCGAGGAGGTTGATCGTGTCGCCCTGACGGCCGGTGCCGGTGAAGGTGACGGTGCGCGACGAGACGTCGGAGTTGTTGGCCGGGCTCGTGACGGCGAAGTCGGCCTGCGGCGCCTGTGCAGCGGCGGTGAACTGCTTCGAGCCGTCCTGGGCGAAGCCGCCCGTGCGGAGCTGCTCGATCGTGTAGGTGTTCGACTCGTAGCCGGTACCGGGGATCGTGTAGGTGATGGTCCACTTGCCGCTGTCGGCGATGATCTGCCGGGTGCCGCGGAAGTCCTCGTCGAGCTGGATGTACTCGCCGGGCGTACCGGTGCCCGACACCGTCAGCACACGGCCGGAGACCGTCTGGCCGGTGATCGACAGGTCTGCCGGGTCGGCGTTGGCAGGGGCTGCGGTCAGGGTGATGCCCCCGACCAGGATGGCTGCGCACGCCGGCAGGGCGAGCGCCTTCTTGCTCCAGAGAGCCTTGTTCATCGTCGAACTCAATCTCGTGCTGCATGAGGGCACGTCTCGGATGCGGTCGACGTGCGCGCACGACGACGGACGCGGTCCGTGGATCTCACGGACGCAGGACCGGGCAGGGAACCCGGGTGTGCGGTCAGGGAACCGCACTGGTGCAGCGTACGTCTTCGTGAAGATCATTCGACACCGAAACTGAGCAGTTGTCCCCCGGCAACGGCGATTCCACAGGAACGTCCCCCACCACCCCGTCGGGGTGACCGTCCGATAGACTCGGGTGGACCATCGGCCCAGCCCGCCGGTGCGGTCCTCCGCCAACGTGAGGAGAACCTCCATGCCCGCAGCAGTCATCATCGGTGCCCAGTGGGGTGACGAGGGCAAGGGGAAGGCAACCGACCTCCTCGGCTCGCGCATCGACTACGTCGTGAAGTTCAACGGCGGCAACAACGCCGGTCACACCGTCGTCGTCGGCGGCGAGAAGTACGCGCTGCACCTGCTGCCGTCCGGCATCCTGACGCCCGGCGTGACCCCGATCATCGGCAACGGCGTCGTCGTCGACCTCGAGGTCCTGTTCCACGAGCTCGACGCCCTCCGCGCCCGCGGTGTGGACGTCTCGAAGCTGCTGGTGTCCGCGAACGCGCACGTCATCACGCACTACCACCGCACCATCGACAAGGTGACGGAGCGGTTCCTCGGCAAGCGCCAGATCGGCACCACCGGTCGCGGCATCGGACCGAGCTACGCCGACAAGATCAACCGTGTCGGCATCCGCATCCAGGACATCTTCGACGAGAACATCCTGCGGCAGAAGGTCGAGGCCGCGCTCGACCAGAAGAACCACCTGCTCGTGAAGGTCTTCAACCGTCGCGCGATCGACGTCGACGAGGTCGTCGAGTCGCTGCTGTCCTACGCCGACCGCCTGCGTCCGATGGTCGCCGACACGGCGCTCGAGATCCACCGGGCGCTCGAGCGGGGCGAGACGGTCCTGTTCGAGGCCGGACAGGCCACGATGCTCGACGTCGACCACGGCACCTACCCGTTCGTGACGTCCTCGTCGGCCACGGCCGGCGGTGCGGCCACCGGCTCCGGCATCGGCCCGGGCAAGCTGGAGCGCATCATCGGCATCGTCAAGGCGTACACGACCCGCGTCGGCGCCGGTCCGTTCCCGACCGAGCTGTTCGACGAGTCGGGGGAGTTCCTCCGCGCCAACGGCTTCGAGTTCGGCACCACGACCGGTCGCCCGCGTCGCTGCGGCTGGTACGACGCCCCGATCGCCCGCTACACCGCACGCATCAACGGCGTGACCGACTTCGTGCTCACGAAGCTCGACGTCCTGACGGGCCTCGAGACCATCCCGGTCTGCGTCGCGTACGAGGTCGACGGCGTCCGCGTGGACGAGGTCCCGGTCAACCAGTCGGACTTCCACCACGCGAAGCCGATCTACGAGGACTTCCCCGGCTGGACCGAGGACATCACCGGCGCCCGCTCGTTCGACGACCTGCCGAAGAACGCGCAGGACTACGTCCTGGCGATCGAGGCGATGTCCGGTGCCCGGATCTCGGCCATCGGCGTCGGCCCCGGCCGTGACGCGATCGTCGTCCGGCACGACCTGCTCGGCACCGGCGAGGCCGCTGCGTGAGCATGCGGATCCTCTTCGTCTGCAGCGGCAACATCTGCCGGTCACCGCTCGGCGCACAGGTCCTGGAGGCCCGGCTCGGCTCCGACGCGTCGGCCTTCGTCGTCGAGTCGGCCGGCACCATCGCCGACGACGGCGCGGCGATGGACGACACCGCGGCCGCGCAGTCCTCGCGCCTCGGGGGCGACCCCTCGGCGCACCGGTCTCGGTACCTGACCGAGCAGATCGCCGCGTCCGCCGACCTCGTGCTGACGGCGGAGCGCTCGCACCGGGCGGCGGTCGTGTCGCTCGCGCCGCGGGCCGCCAAGCGGGCGTTCACGATCAAGCAGTTCGCGCGGGTGCTCGACGGGCTCGAGCCGGGCGACCTCGCCGGCATCGAGACGGCGCAGGACCTCGTGGAGCGGGTCGCCCGCCTGCGGGGAACGGTGCCGCCGCCCGCCGACCCGGCGGACGACGACGTGGACGACCCCTACCGTCGGTCGGAGTCCACGCACGTGCGGGTCGCCGACGAGATCGACGCGGCGCTCACCCCGATCGCGGACGCGCTGCGCGCCCTGCGCTGAGCGCGCCCTGCCCTGAGCGCGCCCGAGCCGGTCAGGCCTCGGGCAGCCGGTACGTGCCGATCGTGATCGTGTGCGCGCCCTGGCCCGCCAGCTTCCGCACGACCGCGTCGGTGCGCGCCCGGTTCGGCACGGCGTGCTTCCGCGCCAGGTCCGTCACGAGGACGCGGAGCTCGTTCTCGTCCGTGACCACCGCGGTCGTGGCCGAGCGGCCGGTCGGGGTCGTGCTCGAGCTGCGGTCCTCGGGGTTCACGTACGCGGCGGCGTCGCCCGAGTAGAACACGCACGAGTCGATCCACTGCGGGCCGTTGCCGTCCGCGTCGGTCAGGAAGCGCTGCAGACGGCGAGCCTGCTGCCGCACCTGACGGGTGGGGGCGGTGCCACCCGCCTGCACCCGCACCTGCCACCAGTGCTCGACCTCGTCCGCGGTGTCGAGCACGCGCCGGCTCCGGACCTGGATCGCGAAGGACCCGGTCAGCGACGACTCGTCGAGCAGGTTCCGGAAGGCGTGGTGCACCGAGCTCGGCTTCCGGCCGTCGAACACGATGCCGTTCCACCGCTTGTTCTCGATGACGAGCACGTGCCCGGACTCGAGCACGAGCACGTGGTCGACCTGTGCCGCGAAGCTGCGGTCGTGCGCCCGCTCGCCCTGGGCCACCGGGACGAAGACGACGTTGGTGCAGAGCGCACCGTTGACGTCGGCCGCCTTGCAGGCCGCCAGGATGGTGCGCTGCGAGGCCTCCTCCCACCGCATGCCCGTCCGGGCGAGGTCGCGCGCGTGCTCGGCCTCGGTGCGGGCCTGCTGCTGTGCGGCGTCCGCGTCGGCGAGTCGACGTGCGTGCTCGGCCTCGGTGGCTGCGGCGCGCTCGCGCTGCTCCCGTTCGAGCGTGCCGATCCGGTGGTCCGACCGGGTCTCGGCGTCGGCGAGGGCGGTACGGCTCGAGGACTGGTTCCGGCGCAGGACGATCACCAGGACGACCACGACGACCGCGAGCCCCCCGGCGACCAACCACGGTACGAGATCGCTGGTCATGCCATCACCTCACCACAGGGACGGCGGAGTCGGCCGCGGGGGCGCGGCGCGTCCCGAGGACCGGACCGGGATGTGCCCTCCGGCACACCGGGCGGTGGTGGGCCGGAGCGGACGGGTCCCGGTCGGTACGGTGTCCGGATGCACGGGGGAGAGCACAGCGGCGCGCAGCAGGTCGTCATCGGAACCGGAGCGGGTGTCGGCTCCGCAGTCGTCGGCCTGCTGCCGTGGATCGTCACCGGGATGCGACTGCCGCTGCAGAACACCTGGGCGACGCCGACCACCGACCCGTCGGACATGCCGATCGCCCTGCTGCCCTTCAGCCAGTACGCGGTGACGACGATCGCCGCCGTGCTGCTCGTCGGCGGCGCCGTCACCGGCATCGTCGTCCGGGTGCTGCGCGGGCGCGGGGCCCTCGGCCGGAGCGGGTCGCTCGCCGCGCTCGGCGGGCTCGTCGGGCTGCAGGTCGTCGCCGTCGTCGAGACCGCGGTCGTCACGGGAGCCGGGATGCGCATGGACGGGACGCCCGGCACGGGTGGGGAGATCAGCGCGTCGCAGCTGTACGTCGTGGCGCTCACCGTCGGGTCGCTCGTCTGCGTCGCGGTCGCGGCGGTGACGGCGGCGCTGGTCGCCCGGGCTGCGCCGGCCGGCGCACTCGTCGCACTCGCGCTCGCCGCCGTCGCGCTCGGCGTCTGGGCCGATGCACTCGTGGTGCCGCCCGTGGAGGCCGTCGGTGCGGGCGCGGCCCCGGTGCTCGCGGTGCTGCGGTGGCTCCCTGCCGTGGCGGTCGGGGCGGCGATCGCGTGGACCGGGCTCCGGACGATCGGGCAGGGGATCGTTGCGGTGGTCGCACTCGGGATCCTGTGGACGGGGGCGGCCCTCGTCACCGCCGTGTCCTACGCGCTCGGCTCGCGCGTCCTCCTTCCCTACCCGGTCGAGATGGTCTCGGCGGGCGCGACCGTCTTCGTCATGGCGATGGGACCGGCCGGCGCGACCCTGCTGCCGGTGGTGGTCGCGGTCGTCATCGGCGTGGTCGGCGCGGTCGCCGTGCGCTGGTGGACGCAGCGCCACCGTCGACCGGCCGCCGTCTGACCGCCCGGCACGTGCGGCCCGTCGGACTCAGCGCGGCCAGGTCGCGACGACCGCCACCAGGTTGAACAGCACGTGCGCGACGATCGCCCCACCGACCCGGTTCGTCATCGCGACCAGGGTGCCGGTCAGCACGCCGAGCACGAACGTCGTCAGGAACACCTGGAACCCACCGAGCGTCGTCGTCGCCGACCCGAGGAACAGGTGCGCCAGCGCGAACAGGAACGCGGTCAGGAGCACCGCGAGCCACCGCGTCCGCGGCGTGAGCTCGGTGGCGAGCAGGCGCTGGAACAACCCGCGGAAGAACGTCTCCTCGAGCACGGGGCTCACCAGCACGATGCCGATCGCCGACACGAGCAGCAGGCCGACGTCCGGGGTGCCGAGTGACGGCGGGGGGACGAGCCCGGTCGTACCGGTGAAAGCCAGCGCGAGGACCGCGTCGAACACCCGGGTCAGGATGACGATCCCGAGCGCGAACACCAGGTCGCCGAGCTCGACGCGGAACCGGCCGAACAGGTCGCGCCCCGTCCGCCGGACGACCCACACGATGCCGAACACGAGCGGTACCCACACCGCGACGTCGCCCACCAGCACCTGCAGTACCGGACCCGGAACCGCGCCGCGGAGCGTCAGCGTGCTCACGATCCGGGCGAGCACGACCGCCAGCGCCAGGGCGGCGAGCAGGGCGACGAGGTCGCGTTGGCGAGCGGTGGACGGCTCGGCGGGGGCCGCTTCCGGCTGGGTCGTCATGGGGCGAGCGTAGAGGACGGCCGTCACGGATCGGGAACAACTCCCGAGCGTGACTCATCCGTGTGGCACTATTTGAATGCCGTCTGCTGGGACAACCTCCGCAGACCTGTGTCGGGACCACAGGAACGGCGAGGATCGGGGAAGGCGGGCCGCGTGGAACTGCGCGACTACATCACTGTGCTCCGGAAGGGGTGGGTGCTCATCGTGGTGCTCGCCCTGGTGGGCGTCGCGGCTGCCGCAGGGTTCTCCCTGCTGAAGAAGCCCGTGTACTCCGCCTCGGCACAGGTGTTCGTGTCCACCGAGACGTCCGGGAGCGCGAGCGACCTGGCGCAGGGCAACACGTTCACGCAGCAGCGGGTCCTGACGTACTCGAACCTCGTGCAGACGCCGATCGTGCTCCTGCCCGTGATCTCGTCGCTGAAGCTCGACATGAACGCCGACCAGCTCGCGACGATGGTGTCCGCGACCGCGCCGACGAGCACGACCCTGATCACGATCACCGTGAACGGCACGAACGCCGTGCAGGCCACCGAGATCGCGAACGCGACCTCGCAGAGCCTGACGAACGTCGTGCAGAACATCGAGGCGACGGACGCGAACGGCACGAGCACGGTCAAGCTCACCCGCGTCAAGCAGGCCGACGTGCCGCAGACGCCGGTCAGCCCGAACGTCCCCGTCAACATCGCCCTCGGGCTCCTGGTCGGCCTGGCGCTCGGCGTCGGCATCGCGGTGCTCCGCGAGACGCTCGACAACCGCGTGCGCACCGAGACGGACGTCGAGAAGATCAGCGACAAGCCCGTGGTCGGCGGCATCGCCTACGACAGCAAGGCGTCGGAGCGACCGCTCATCGTGCAGGTCGACCCGCGGAGCCCGCGTGCCGAGTCCTTCCGCACGCTCCGCACGAACCTGCAGTTCCTCGACATCGGCACCGGCTCCCGCACCTTCGTGATGACGTCGTCGATGCAGTCCGAGGGCAAGAGCACCACGGTCGCGAACCTCGCGATCGCGCTCGACAGCGCCGGCTTCAAGGTGATCCTCATCGACGCCGACCTCCGTCGCCCGCGCGTGAGCGAGTACATGGACGTCGACGGCTCCGCCGGTCTGACCGACGTGCTCATCGGCCGTGCCGGCCTGGAGGACGTGGCGCACCCGTGGGGCCGCGGCAACCTCGTGGTCCTGCCCGCCGGGCAGATCCCGCCGAACCCGTCCGAGCTCCTCGGCTCGAAGGCGATGCAGGACCTGATCGGCACCCTCGAGGAGCAGTTCGACTACGTGCTGTTCGACGCACCGCCCCTGCTCCCCGTCACCGACGCGGCGATCCTGTCGAAGAAGGCGTCCGGCGCCATCCTCGCGGTCGCCTCGGGCAAGACGCACAAGGGCCAGCTCGCCGCCGCCGTCGCCTCGCTCGAGAACGTCGGCGCCCCCATCGCGGGCTTCGTCATCACGATGATGCCGCTCAAGGGTCCGGGCGCCTACGGCTACGGCCGCTACGGGTACGGCTACGGGTACGGCCTCGACGAGGAGCAGCCGACGCAGCGTCCGTCCCAGCCGTCGGGTAAGGCCCAGGGAAAGCTCGGCGTCCTGCGTCGCGCGAACCGGTGACGGCGGTCGGGGGATGAGTCAGCGCCGGGGGGCACGGGGTCTCGGCACCTCCTTGTCACGGTCGACACTGGTCGGTCTCGCCGCGGTCGTCGTCGTGCTCGTCGTCATCGACGTCGTGCTGGTCGCGTTGGCACTCGCGCACACCGCGCCGCAGGCCGCGGGCGAGCCGCGCCCGGCGCCCACCTTCGGGACGGGAGCGGCCAGCTCGGCGACACCGCGCCCGTCCGCATCGGCGACCGCCGGTGCGGACTCCGCCAGCCACCTGCTGTCCGCAGTCGACGGACGGGAGGCATGGCGCGCCTCCAGTACGTCGTGTGACGCCTCGCAGGTGGTGCTGGAGCGCACCACCGACGCTGGTGGGGACTGGCAGGCCGTCGAGCTCGGTGGCGACGTCCGCACCATCGACGCGCTCCGGGCGACCTCCGACGGCGTCTCCGTGCTCGTCGGGGTCGGTGACGAGTGCGCGACCGAGGTCCGCACCAGCACCGACGACGGTGCCACCTGGACGCCGGGGGAGCCCGGCGCGGCCGGAGCCGGCATCACCGAGCAGGGCCTCGTGCTCGGCGACGCCCTCGTGCCGTCGCCGTGCGAGGACCCGTCGGACGCGTTCCGCGGCACCACCACGACGCTCGTGGCCTGCACGGACAAGGTGGACTGGCGTTCCGGCACCGGCGCATGGGTGGACGTGCCCGTCGACGGTGTCCGTGCGATCGCGGTCGACGGCGGCGAGTACACGCTCGCCCGCGTCGGCACGGCGACGTGCGACGGCGTGCAGATCGAGACCATGCCGGCGTCCGGCGTGACGGCCGCGACGGAGACGACGCCGATCGGCTGCAACGACGTGCCGACGGACGTGCCGATCGCGCTCGACCGCTCGGGTCAGGACGTGTGGATGTGGGCCGGGGACCGGGTCGACGTGTCGTCGGACGGCGGGGCGACGTGGAGCGAGTCCCGGTCGTGACGGCCGAGGCCGTCCGGCCCGGTGTGGCGACCGGCAGCACGCAGGAGTGGAGCCGCACCTACTCGCGCCGCGTCCTGGTGACGGATCTGCTCGCACTGATCTGGGTCGTCTTCGGCGTGCAGATCGCGTGGCTCGGCATCGACTCGAACCTGGCGACGAACACCGCGGATCTTCGGCTCAGCTACACCGGGATCTCGCTCGTGGTGATCATCGTGTGGATGGCCGCCCTCGCGCTCTACGACACCCGCGGCAGTCGCGTCATCGGCGTGGGCAGCACCGAGTACCGGCTCGTCGCCGACTCGAGCGTCCGTGTCTTCGGCCTGCTCGCGATCGTCGCGTTCCTGCTGCACGTCGACCTGGCCCGCGGGTACGTCCTGATCGCCTTCCCGATCGGCATCCTGGTCCTGCTGCTCTCGCGCTGGATCTGGCGGCAGTGGCTCGTCGCCGAGCGGAAGCACGGCGGGTACTCCGCCAAGGTGCTCCTGGTCGGCTCGACCCCGAGCGTCCTCCACATCGCGCGCGAGCTCGCCCGGTCGCCCGAGGCCGGCTACCGCGTGGTCGGCGCCGCCGTGGCGGACGGCAGTCGCGGACTCCTGCCGGGGTCGACCGTCGAGAGCCACGGCGGTCTCGACGACGTCGCCGCAGCGCTCGTCGCCACCGGCGCGGACACCGTCGTGATCACCAGCTCCGACGACCTTCCCCCGGAGCGCGTCCGTCAGCTCAGCTGGTCGCTCGAGCCCGGACGGCAGCACCTGGTCGTCGCGCCGAGCCTGACGGACATCGGCGGCCCGCGCATCCACACCCGACCGGTGCAGGGCCTGCCGCTCATCCACGTGGAGACGCCGACCTACTCGGGGCGGAAGCTCTACACGAAGCGGGCGTTCGACATGGTCGGCTCAGCGGCGCTCATCATCGTCCTGTCCCCGGTCCTGCTCGTGCTCGCCCTGCTGGTCAAGCTGACGTCGCCGGGGCCGGTGTTCTTCCTGCAGGAGCGCGTGGGGCTGAACGGGTCGACGTTCCACATGATCAAGTTCCGCTCAATGGTCGTCGACGCGGAGCAGCGGCTGCAGGAGCTCAGTGCGCTCGATCGTGCCGAGGGCAACGCGGTGCTGTTCAAGATGAAGAACGATCCGCGCGTGACGCGCATCGGGGCGTTCATGCGGCGGTACAGCCTCGACGAAGTGCCGCAACTGTTCAACGTGCTGATCGGCAACATGTCCCTCGTCGGGCCCCGTCCGCCGCTCGCCCGAGAAGTCGAGCGCTACGACCAACACGTGCATCGCCGCTTCTTGGTGAAGCCGGGAATGACCGGGCTATGGCAGGTCAGTGGGCGATCGGACCTGTCCTGGGAGGACTCGGTTCGGCTCGATCTGTACTACGTGGAGAACTGGTCGATCGTGGCCGATCTCCTCATCCTCTGGAAGACGTTCAGGGCCATCGCGAACAGCCGAGGTGCGTACTAGATGACCGCTCACAGGAATCCAAACGGGGCGGAGCCCGGTATGCGCGACGCAGTGATCGCCCTCCCGACGGTCCGTGCGGCGGGCGTGCCTCTGGTCGCGGTCGCGGGTTCGGAAGTCCTCGAGCAGCTGCGGTCCGTCGCCGATCGCCTCGACGGACCGGGAATCCCCGTTCATTTCGTCAATGCGTACACCGTGTCTTTGACGTCCGACCCCCGCTACCTGCGCCTGTTCCAATCGGACGGGGTGAACATCGCGGACGGGACGCCCCTGGCATGGATGGCGCGCTCGATACATGGCGAGGTCGCTCATCTGCGCGGTCCCGACGCATTCCGCGAGATCCTCTCGTCGAAACCGACTTACGGTCTTCGACACTTCCTGCTCGGTGGGAGCGAGGGGTCGCTCGCCCGTCTCGAGGTGGCCATCGTTCGGGACTACCCCGATGCGGTCGTGGTGGGTGCGTTCAGTCCACCCTTCACCGAGTTCGACGAGAGCGATCGAGATCACATCGATTCGCTGATCCGGGAATCCGCGGCGAACGTCGTCTGGGTCGGCATCGGCACACCGAAGCAGGACTACGAAGTCGTCAGACTCGCCGCGCTGCACTCCGCAGTCGTCCTGGCTGTCGGGGCGGCCTTCAACTTTGTGTCCGAGGACGTCGTCGAGGCACCGAAGCTGTGGCGCCGAACCGGCCTCGAGTGGATGTACCGATTCTTCCGCGAGCCACGGCGCCTCTGGCGCCGCTACCTGCTCGGTAACCTGACGTTCCTCGTGCTCGCAGTCAGGAGACGACGTGGCTGACGCGCACGGTGACGTCATCGTGATCAGTCAGCTGCCCCCACCCGTGCACGGGTCGACGGTCATGACGAGGACCTTCATGGACGTCCTCGTCGGCTCTGGCCGCCGCCCAGTCCTCGTGGACCGGCGCTTCAGCAGATCAGTCGACGAGATCGGCTCGAAGAGCATCAAGAAGGTATTCAGCGGCATTTCGCTCCTCTTCCGGCTGGGAACGACGCTCCGACATCACCGCGACGCGGCGGTGGTGTTCTTCACCACGAACCGGCCGCCGTCGTTTTGGGTCGACGTCGTGATGAGCGTGGAGCTGCGGATGCTGCGCCGCCCGTACATCGCGTACGTCCACACGTCGGGCTATCGAGCGTTGGCTGAACGAGGGGCCCTCCATCGCGGTGGAGTGGCCCTCCTGCTCGGCGGCGCGACTTCGCTGGTGGTCCTCGGAAAGTCGATGCTCCGCGACGTGCAACAGTTCAACGAAGCCCCCAGTGTCATCCCGAACGCGGTCGGTGGTCCGGAGCGGCGAGCGACAGCCGTCGGCGGCTCGTCGACGATTGCCTTCCTGTCGAACCTGATTCCGGGCAAGGGTGCCGAGGACTTCATGCGCATCGCGAACCGGTGCCTCACCAACGCACCGGACGCTCGAGCGATCGTGATCGGTCGAGCGTCGTCCGACGGCTACGCGGAGGGGCTGCGGGCGATCCTCGACCCGGAGGTGCGAGACCGAGTGGACTTCATCGGCGCGATTTTCGACGAGGCTCGTGATGGCCTGCTCGCGACGGCGAGTGTCCTCGTGTTCCCGAGCACCTACCGCTACGAGGCGCAGCCGCTGACCGTCCTCGAAGCGATGCGGGTGGGAGTTCCGGTCGTCGCCTACGATGTCGGGGGCCTCCGCGACGTGATCGACGACGATGTGAACGGATTCCTCGTCAGGAGCGGTGACTGGGAGGCGGCATCTGAGCGATGCCGGATCATCCTGTCGTCACGAGACGACCGCGACCGGCTCGCCGCAGGAGCCCTCAGGACATTCCGTGAACGTTTTGGGCTCGCCCGGTACAGCGCGGCATGGACCGAACTCCTCGAGCGGGGTGCGTGACGTGGCAGGACGAATGTTCGCGATCGTGCAGGAGTACGTCCCCGAGTACCGCGCAGCGTTGTTCGACCGGTTGGCCGAGGCGCTGTCGGAAACGGGCGACGAGCTCACCGTCTTCGCCGGGCACCCGGCTGGCGCGCTCGCTCAGCGACGGGACGGCGTGCAGGAGCGGCCGTGGCTGCGGAGAATCCGCCAGCGGGAGCTCCGGCTGTTCGGGAAACGGCTTACCTTCCGCCTTCTGCCGCGCGATGTGTGGCGAGCGGACCTGATCGTCGTGGAGCAAGCTCGACGGAACCTCGATCTCCCGCTGCTGTTGCTCTGGAACCGGACAGCCCGGAAGACAGCGTTGTGGGGCCACGGTGCCGATGTCGTCAAGGTCCCGTCGCGCTTCGAGCGGTTGTACAGCCGCCTGATCACGCGGAAGGCCGCATGGTTCTTCGCCTACACGCCAGCAGGTGCCGAGTGGGCTGCCGCGATCGGCCGGGACCCACAGCGAACCACCGTCCTGCACAACAGCACCGACGTCCGGCAGCTCCGCGAGGAGCTCGCGACCGTCGATGCGACGAATGCAGAGGGCCAGGTGGCCTTCATCGGCGGCCTCGACGACAGCAAGAAGATCGTCGAGCTGCTCGCGATCGGAGAGACAGCGCACTTGGCGGATCCGGACTTCCGCCTCGTGGTCGGCGGTGACGGACAGCTTCGCCCCGCGGTCGAGTCCGCGGCTGCCCGTTTCGCGTGGCTCGACTACCGCGGTGCGGTGGCCGGAGCAGCGAAGGCGGTGCTGCTACGCGAGAGCGACCTGCTCCTGCTGCCCGGACGTGTCGGACTGGTCGCGCTCGACAGCCTCGTCGCAGGTCGACCCATCGTCACACTCGCCTCGTCGCTCCACGGCCCGGAGTTCGCATACCTCGAGCCCGGCCGGACCTGCGTCGTGGCCGGTGGCGTCGAGGACGCTGCGCGGTCGGTCGTGCGGCTCATTCGCGACCGGCAGGAGCTCGTGACCATGCAAGAGCGTTGCCACCGAGTGTCCGAGGAGTACTCCGTCGAGAGAATGGCCCATCATTTCCAGGACGGTCTGAACGCAGCGATCGAGGACGACGATGAGTGAGTTGCACGTGATCGTGGCGAGCCACAACCGGGCCGACACCACGGCGTCCGCGCTACGGTCGCTCCACGAGGCGATCTCCGAGGCGGGCGTCGAGTACGACGTGACGTTGTTCGACGACGGATCGTCGGATGACACGATCGCGCGGGTGACCGCCGTCGTAGATCGGTTGACGGTCCTGAGGGGCGACGGTTCAGCGTTTTGGGCCCTGTCCATGGCTACGGCAGAGGCCGCGGTGCTGGCTCGTGACGATGTTCGGGACGACGATTGGTTGCTCTGGTTCAACGACGACGTCCTGCTCGAGCGCTCTGCTCTCCGCTCCCTGTTCGAAGCGGCACCGCAGCTGAAGGCGGGGATCCTCGTCGGAAGCACCGTGGACCCCGCGTCGGGCGCGCTGACGTACGGCGGACTCCGACGCGAGGGCCCCCACCCGTTGGCGTTCGCACTCGTCTCACCGCCAGAAGATGCCGGCGCAGCCGAGCGGGTCGATGCCTTCAACGGCAACATCGTGCTCATGCCCGTCCACGTCGCTCGCACGGTAGGTCCGATCGACGGAGGTTTCAGCCACGCGTACGCGGATGTCGACTACGGGATGCGCGCGACCGCAAAGAGCGTTCCCATCTTGGTGATCGGGGGGACGGCGGGGTACTGCAGCCGGAACCTTCCCGTGTCACACCCGTCCATCGTCGCTGCCTGGCGTTCGTACACCGGGCAGAAGGGGGCCGGCAATCCTCGTTCGCTCCGCCGGTACCTTCGTCGGCACAACCCGCGGTCCTGGTGGTTCTTCTACGGCGCGTCCTACGCGCTCTGGTGGATTCGTGCCATTCGTCGCGCCGTGATGAGTAGAGGGAGACGCCGATGACCACCCTGCTGTTCCTCGTCGTCGCGGCCATCTTCCTGGTCTTGGCGGTCGGGCTCGTCCGGATGCAGCCGCGCGTCGTGTACTGGATCGTGTCCCTGTATGCCGTGACCGCCTGGGAGTACCCGAACTTCGGGACGATCGGCACCTTCGGCGGGACGACCATCACGCTCGGTGACGGGCTCGCAGTGAGCTTGATCGCCGCAGGACTGCTCGACGCTCGAGCTGTGGTCCGGCGCTTCCGGCCGGTCGGAGTCATCGCGGTCGCAGCGCTCGTTGCTGTGCTCGCGCTCTCGCTCGTGCAGGGCATCGCGACCTTTGGGCTCGGCGTAGCCGTCAATGAAGCCCGTGGGTTCCTGTACGTGCTCGGTATCCTGTTCTGGGCGGTGACCCGTCCATGGCCAGAAGCCGAGATCGTCTACGCGGAGAAGTTCTTCGTCATCGTCCAGGGCATCGGATTGTGCGTCGTGGGCGTTTACCACGTCGCGCGGTACGGGCTGGGTGGGACCGCGGACTTCGTGCTCGTCAGCGGAGAACTCAGCCAGACTGGGCGCCCGTTGGTGTCGGGGCAGGCGCTGCTCCTCACGATCTGTGCGGTCCTTGCTCTCCGGGTCTGGCAGCGCGACGCCCGGACGCGCTGGGTCTGGCTGTTCGGTCTCTTCATGGTGTTCGTGATCGTCAGCCAGCAACGAACGGTCTGGCTCACCGCCCTCGCGGTCGCCTTCTTGCTGTTCGTGCGTGGACCGCGTGCACTTCGTCAGACGCTCGTGCTGCTCTTCGGAACGCTGCTGATCGGAGGAATCCTGGTGTCGGCAGCGCAGTCGTCGTCGAGTGGCATCGTCGCCGAGTTCGCCGGATCGGCATCGAACACGGGGACGTACTCGGCCCGTCTCACGAGTTGGATCGGCCTCATCGTGCAATCGGTGGGTGAAGGCGTGATGACCGTCCTCTTCGGAGCACCCTTCGGCCATGGTTACGGCAGGTTCGAGGGCGTCGGCCGGTGGGTGGTCTTCGCTCCGCACAACTGGTACGTCACGGTGTACCTACGAGAAGGGCTCGTCGGTCTCGGCGCGATGCTGATCATCTTCCTGCCACGCTTCTTCACCGGGTTGCGGGCCAACCGAGACGTCTTCGTGACCGGCGTGCTCGTGTGCTTCCTGGTCTACGGATGGACGTACTCGTGGCAGTGGTGGACTTGTCTGCCGCTTGCACTGGCGTTCCTGGATCGCGACTTCCCAGAGGCGATCTCGACGAGGACGCGCGTGGACGGCCGCTCCCTTCGCCTCCCGGTGCACGGATGACGCCCGGGATACGAGTCCTGCACGTCCTCGGCGAACTCCGGCCGAGCGGCATGGAACGGATGCTCGTCTCTGGGGCCAGCGGCTTCGACTCGGCAGGCGTCGAAGGCCATGTCTTCGGCGTTGGCCGCGACCATCCCTTCGAGCGTGCCATCAGAGATTCGGGCTACTCCGTGCACACCACCGACAGCGCGTTGCACACCCCGGCGGGGCGACAGGTCCTGCACCGTCTCCTCGCCGAGGTGGACCCCCACGTCGTGCACATCCACACGGAAGGCCGATATCTGCAGACCGTGCTCGCGGTCCGCAGGTCGAACAGCCGCCTGCCGGTCGTGCGGACCATCCACAACGTGTTCGACGCGCGCGGCCGATGGTTCCTCCGGCGTGCCGCGCAAGGGCTCATCGCCGATCGTCTGGTCGATGCGCTGATCGCGCCGAGCCCGGACGTGGCGGCGAACGAAGCGCGTTTCGGGCGCCGAGTCCGAGTAATCTACAACTGGGTGGAAGACCGCTTCTTCGAGCTCGCCGCACAGCGTGCGCAGGCGACGGTGCCGTCCACGGCTCCGATCGTGATCGTCGGGAACTGCTCGAAGATCAAGAGCCACGAAGTCGTCCTCGAGGCCGCGCTCCTCGGCAACCTCAGCGTCGTGCACGTGGGTTCCGAGGACGACGCGTCACCAGCGGAACGGGAGCTCCTCGAGCGACTCGACCAGGTGGGCCTCCTGGCCCGTCGTGGGGTCGGCGATCCGGCAGCGGCACTCCTCGCCGGACGAGTGTTCGCGATGCCGAGCCGTCACGAGGGCATGCCGGTCGCGCTCGCCGAAGCGTTGGTCGTCGGCCTCCCCGCCGTCGTGTCCGACGTCCCAGGACTCCGGTGGGCTGCCGGGCAGGGAAGCGTCGCGGCGCTCGGGAGCCGGGAACCGGCAGAGTGGACCGAACGGCTCCGCGAGTCAGCGGGGGCGGGAAGCGCTCCGACGATCGACTTCCGCGCGGCCAGGGGAACATCCGAGTACGCCGAGGTCTACCGAGCCGTCACCACTCGACGAAGAAGGGCTGCGCAGTGATCCGACGGACACTTGTATCGACCAGACGGCGGCGTTGGTTCAGTTCCCTCCCGAACACCGTCTCCTGTGAAGAGGACCTGCGCTTCGGCGCACGGGTGCGGCTCTGGGCTCCGAAAGCCCTGACGATCGGCTCGGACGTCCACCTCGGCTCAGACGTGCGCATCGAGGTCGACGGCAGCATCGGGGACGGTGTCCTGATCGCGAACCGAGCGGCGATCGTCGGCCGACGCGATCACGACATGTCAGTCGTGGGTGTGCCGATCACTGCGACGCCCTGGGTTGGAGACACCCCCGCCCTGAGCGCCGCCACCATGATCGGCAGTGACGTCTGGATCGGATTCGGCGCGATCGTGCTGTCCGGAGTGTCCGTCGGCGACAGTTCGGTCATCGCGGCTGGTTCGGTCGTGACTCGGGACGTGCCGCCGAACACCGTCGTCGCGGGGAACCCGGCGCGAGCGCTCGGACCGCGGTTCGACGAAGGAGAACTGATCTTGCACTGGGACGAGTTGCGCCGCCGGGGCGTCCGGCTCGCCGAGCATCCCTTTATGGGTGGGGCTGATGGCTGACGCCTCCCCACGGATCTTCTACGTGCCGAACGAGTTCGGGGGCTTCCGCCAGCTCGGTTTCCGTGACCCGTTGGAGTCGCTGGTACGAGCCGGTCAGGTCGCCGAGCTCGGGACCTTCAGCGTTCTCGACGCGATCCGGAACGGTGGCGACGCCGAGGCCCATCGGAAGGAGCTCGTCCGACGCGTGACGGACTTCCAGCCCGACATCCTGCTCATGCAGCACCTCGGCCACACCGGCCTGCGGCGACACCACTTCGCATCGCTGCGTCAGGCCTGCCCGCGGGACTTCATCTACCACGAGGCGGACCCCTACTCGAGGCACCTTCATCCCATCCCACCCGAGGCGCGGGCTGCAGCACGGGTTGCGGACGTCGTCTTCACGGTCGGCAGCGGCATGTTCAGCGACAACTTCCGGCGAGCGGGGAGCACGAACGTCCGCTGGATCCCGTCGGCCTACGAACCGACCAGGACCTCGAACTTCGACCGTCCCGTTCGCCAGGAACGTCCTCACGACGTCGTCATCGTCGCAAACCGGAACCGACCTCGGTTCAGGGGACTGCCGGACTGGCGCGAGCGGATCCGGTTCGTCGAACTGATGCAGCAGCACTTCGGAGAACGGCTGGCTGTGTACGGAAGAGGCTGGGACGGCCCGACAGCGAAGGGGCCCGTGCCCTTCGAAGCACAGGACGAAGCGATCACTTCGGGCTGGGTCAGTGCGAACTGGGACCACTTCGCATCCGAAGCGTCGTATTTCTCCAACCGGTTGCCGATCTCGCTCGCCGCCGGATCCATCCACGCAACGACCGACCACCCCGGCTACGACCAGCTCTTCCCAGCGCAAACCCGCCGTTTCCTTGTGCGCGGTCGGACTCCTGAGGAGCTCGTCGATTCCATCGAGCGTGTACTGGCCGACACCACGACGGAAGACCGCCTCGGGGCCATCGCAGCCGGGCGTGAGTTCGCAGCGGAGCACTTCCGACAGGACGACCTCATGGTCCAGATGATGAACTGGCGCAAGCAATGGATTGATCCGGCTGATGCTCGGTCCGTGTGGGCCGCTGAGCGGGGTGGTCGCACATGAGGATCGGGCCGATCAGGACGCTTCCGCTGCGCGCATCCCTCCGGTTCGAACGGGGCATGAACGCGCGAGACCTGCAGCGCAGCAGTGGTCGTGCGACGCCACCCGACCGATGGGTGCCGCCGCGGAACCTGCTCGGACTCCGGGTCCGTGTGGACCCGTACCCGGATCTCGGACATCAGCTGTCAACCTGGATCGCCGGCTACCTGTGGTCCGCGGACCTTGGAGTGCCCTACCTCGGTGGAGACGTGACGAAGGACACGAAGGGGCTCTTTGACCTGGCACGGTCGACGGCCGGTGCATCCTCTGGAACTGTGGTCGAGCGCCGCATCGCAGCGACTGGGTTCGAGTACGAGGACTGGGCTCTTCCTGCGCTCCAGCGGGCGACGAGTCGGGCCGCCTCCCGCTCCAGCCGACCGTGGGTCGGACGATTGGCGGTGGACCAGCGTCGCTGGGACCAGACGCCGGCGGCCGAGCCGCTGCGTCGAGCCCTCCTCGGTGGGTACCTCGGTGAACAGTTCAGGCAGATCGAGGCAAATGCGGACTACATCGCGGTCCACGCACGACGTGGAGACATCGGGCCGGAATCGCATCCTGATCGCTGGATCGGTCTCGCTTACTACCAACGGCTGATCGCCGAGATCAGGACCGTTCCCGCGCTCGCGCGCATGCCGGTCAGGCTCTTCACCTCGGGCGATGCAGCAGACCTGCGTGACCTGAACGACATCGGGGTCACGATCTCCGACGGCGGCGAGCGAGACCAGGACTTCGTTGAGATCGCGGCCGCACGGGTCGTCGTGGCGGCTCCGAGTTCCTTCGGGTTCCTCGCCGCGCTCGTGTCGAGAGCCCCCGTGATCGCCCGCGTCCCCTGGTGGCATCACATCCCGGACATGGGTCGGTGGTTGGCGTACAAGGAGGGCCAAGGCCTAGACGTCGCCCGACTCGACGACCTGATCTCCGGTGCCGCTCCGTGACATCGAACGGTCGGCGCCTCATGGCCGGGGCCTCGTGGGTGTACGGGCTGCAACTCCTGACCGTCGTTGTGCAACTCGCGTACGCAGCGCTGACGTCACGGCTCGCCGAACCCGGGGTCTTCGGCGCGTACAGCGTCGCGCTGTCGATCGCGGCGCTGGTCAACCTGCTGGGATCCGGTGGTCTGTCGCAGACGGCTGCTCGAGCGCCGGACGCGGAGCGGTCATCGACACGACCTCTTGCCACCTACGCGTTGCTCCTGGGAGTGGCCGCGGCGCTCTTCACCCTGGCCACGGCCGATCTCTGGAGTGCATTCTGGGGCGCACCGCAGGCCTCCGGCGCTGTGCGACTCCTCGCAGCGAGTGCGCTTGTGATGCCGTTCCTCAGCTTGAGTACCGGCCTGCTGCGCCGTCAAGGGGTCTTCCGCCAGATGGCGATCGCCACCTTCGCCGCCAACGTCGTCGGGATGATCGTCGGTGCGGCTGCAGTACTCGTCCTTCGCAGCCCCGAGTCCCTGGCCGTCTCGGCGATCGTCGGGCAGTGGGGGTCGTTGGTCTGGGCGATTACCCGACTCCGCGGTGGTCTGCTCCCCGGCCGGCTCGCCCTCCGGTCGGACAACGTCCGGTTCAGCACGAAGCTCGTCGTGGTGTCCGTGTTCCAGTACGTCTCCGGCAACGCCCCACGATGGAGCGTCAGCCAGTTCGTCGGAGCCGGCGTGCTCGGCGCATGGAACCGGGCTGACGTCCTGTCGACGATCCCGTTCTCGCAGCTGCAGAACGCGCTGATGCAGGTGATCTACCCGGAGTTCCGTCGCTACGAGGTGGGCACGTCCGCCGCGAGAGCCGCATGGCTGGACATGCTGACCCTCGTCGCATGGCTCACCCTGCCCCTCGGCGCCGTGATCGCCGGCGTGGGGCCGGAAGTCGTCCGCCTCGCGCTCGGGCCGGGTTGGGGACTTGCCGGCCAGATCCTGCCGCTGCTCGCAGTGCTGGGTGCCGTGCAGCCGCTGATGATCCTCTTGGCCGGTGCCCTTGAAGCCGCCGCGCTCTTCAAGGCGATCTGGCTGTCCGAAGCCGTCGCTTTCGTCCTCAGCGCTGTCGGTGTCGCGATGGTCGTGGTCCATCAGCAGTACGTCTTCGCCCTCCTCGCACTCATTGCGGCGATGATCGGTCGGCACATGGTGCACATCCTCCAGGCACACCGAGTCCGTGCGCTCGGCCTCCGGCAACTCGCCCTCGGGTACGCGCAGCCAGCGGTGTTCGCCCTGGTGCTCTACGGCTCACTCGTGGTGCTCTTCCACGACTTCGGCTTCGGGCCGGTCCGGGTGGCCGCAGGCCTCGTCGGCCTAGCCGTCCTCGTCGTGTGGGTGGGGGCGACGCGTCGATCCTTCCCTCCACTGGAGGTCCTCCGTCGCCGCGGGATCCTCAGGGGAGGCGGCGAGAGGCTGTCGTGAGGCTCGAAACCTCCCTAGGACGCAAGCGGGCTCGATTCGGCTGACCACGCTGGCGCTCGTAAGGTAGATTCAGCCGATCAGGGGCCAAGGGGGGCGGGTGTTGCGGTCCGGACCCCTGAACAACGAAGGGGCGGCCGTGCAACCGATCTTCCTCGTCTACACGTTCCAGGACGCCGCGCACCTGCGGGAACTCGTCGAAGCGCTGGCACCGTACGAAGTGATCGTCCACGTCGACGCAAAGGTCGATGTTTCCCCGTTCGCCGCCGCGGTCGGGCACTGCACGAACGTCCGGATGCTGCAGGACCGAGTTCAGGTCAATTGGGGCGGCTACTCGCAGGTCCGCGCAATCCGAGCCCTCGTGCGGAAGGGACTCGAGTTCGCGAACGACGACGACTACCTCGTCCTGCTCTCCGGCTCGGACTACCCGCTCCGAGCAGTCGACGACTTGGTCGCCCACCTCGAGGAGCACCAGGGGTCGCAGTTCATCCGCGCGTTCGAGATCTCCACGAGCGAAGAGAAGTACCGCAGACAGGTCGACCGACGGCATCACCGCGACATGCGTTTCCTGTCGACCCGGACCGGCAACCGAGTCCTCCGCAAGGCTCGCAACGGCATCATCCGACTCCTCGACGGCCCCCTGAGCACGAAGCGCTCCCCGGTTCCTCCGAACGGGCTTCGTATCGGTCACGGCGGGACGCACTTCGCGGTGACAGCGGCGTGTCTCCGCGAGATGGAAGCGCTGGTGACACCGGAGGTGGAACGCTACTTCGCGGCGATATTCTGCCCGGAGGAGAAGTTCTACCAGTCCCTGATCATGCGCACCCGCTTCGCTTCAGCGACGCCGGCGAGTGGATTCGAGGACTACGTGGGCCCGGGGAACTGGCGCTACGCCAATCTCCACCTCATCGATCCGACTCTCATCCGGGTGTTCACCGAGAAGGATTGGCTGGAAGTAGCGACCTCCGACAAGTTCTTCATCCGCAAGATCGTGACCGGGCCGAGCACCGGTCTCCGCAGCAAGATCAAGACTGAGCGGCTCACGGCTGCCCGGTCGAATTGAAACGACGTGAGGACGGAAACCAGTTGCCCAAGAAAGCCTTGATCACGGGGATCACCGGACAGGACGGGTCGTACCTGGCCGAGCTGCTCCTCCGCAAGGGGTACGAGGTGCACGGGGTCATCCGTCGCGCGTCGACCTTTAACACCTCGCGGATCGACCACCTGTACGTCGACCCGCACAACCCGGACGCGAAGCTCTTCCTGCACTACGGCGACCTCGGTGACGGAGCTCGGTTGGTCAGCCTCCTGGGGGAGCTGAAGCCGGACGAGGTCTACAACCTCGCCGCGCAGTCGCACGTGCGTGTGTCCTTCGACGAGCCCGAGCACACTGGTGACGTCACCGGTGTCGGCTCGATGCGCATGCTCGAGGCTGTCCGCATGTCGGGCATCCACACGCGCTTCTACCAGGCGTCGTCGTCCGAGATGTTCGGCGCAACCCCGCCGCCGCAGAACGAAGAGACCCCGTTCTGGCCGCGCTCGCCCTACGGCGCCGCGAAGGTCTACAGCTACTGGGTCACGCGGAACTACCGCGAGGCGTACGACATGTTCGCCGTGAACGGGATCCTGTTCAATCACGAGTCTCCCCGCCGCGGAGAGACGTTCGTCACGCGCAAGATCACCCGTGCGGTCGCTCGCATCAAGGCGGGCCTCGAGGACCACGTGTACCTCGGCAACCTCGACTCGGTGCGCGACTGGGGCTACGCCGCGGAGTACGTCGAGGGCATGTGGCGGATGCTGCAGGCCGACGAGCCCGACGACTTCGTCCTGGCGACCGGCGGGAACTTCACGGTGCGTGACTTCCTCGAAACGGCGTTCTCGCACGTGGGTCTGAACTGGGAGGACCACGTGCGGTTCGACGAGCGGTACCTGCGTCCGAGCGAGGTAGACGCGCTCGTCGGCGACGCGTCGAAGGCCAAGGAGAAGCTCGGGTGGGAGGCCACGGTCGACACCGCGGAACTCGCCCGCATCATGGTCGACGCGGACGTCGAGGCGCTCGAGTACGAGGGCCGGCCGTGGATCGACACGGTCAAGCTCGCGAGCTGGGAGTCCTGATGGCCGTCGACTTCACCCCCGCGCCGCTCGATCGCGACGACCGGGTCTACATCGCCGGCCACCGCGGGTTGGTCGGCTCGGCCGTGCAGCGGAAGTTCGAGGCAGAGGGCTTCACCGACCTGGTCGGACGGACCTCGTCGGAACTCGACCTGAAGGACCGCGGCGCGGTCTTCGACTTCTTCGCGCAGGAGCGGCCGAAGCACGTCGTCCTCGCGGCGGCGAAGGTCGGCGGCATCCTGGCGAACGACACGTACCCGCACGACTTCCTCAGCGATAACCTGCAGATCCAGGTGAACGTGATGGACGCTGCGGTCGCGCACGGCGTGGAGCGCCTGGTGTTCCTCGGGTCGTCCTGCATCTACCCGAAGCTGGCCGAGCAGCCGATCCACGAGGACTCGCTCCTCACCGGTCACCTCGAGCCGACCAACGACGCGTACGCGATCGCGAAGATCGCCGGCATCCTGCAGGTCCAGGCGGTCCGCCGGCAGCACGGGCTGCCCTGGATCTCGGCGATGCCGACGAACCTGTACGGCCCCGGCGACAACTTCTCGCCGAAGGGGTCGCACGTGCTGCCGGCGTTCATCCGTCGGTACGACGAGGCGGTGCAGCAGGGCGTCGATCGCGTGGAGAACTGGGGAACCGGTTTGCCGCGTCGCGAGTTCCTGCACGTCGACGACATGGCGGCCGCGGTCTTCCACTTGATCGAGCACTACGACGGTCCGGACCAGGTCAACGTGGGTACCGGCTCGGACGTCACGATCCGCGAGATCGCCGAGACGATCGCGAAGGTCGTCGGGTTCGAGGGTGAGACCATCTGGGACACTTCGAAGCCTGATGGGACGCCGCAGAAGCTCCTCGACGTGTCGAAGCTCGCCGATGCGGGATGGACCGCGCAGATCGGTCTCGAGGACGGCCTCCGCAGCACGATCGAGTGGTACCGCGAGCACGTGGACTCGATCCGCCAGTGATGCTGATTGGACATGAGGGACCGTAAGATTGCCCTCATGTCCGACCAGCCCGAGTCGCGACGCACTGCAGCACCCCGGGGGTCCAGGGCCCGCGTCGTCCTGTGGGTCGTCCTGGCCGTCGTCCTCCTGCTGATCTTCGCCGTCGTGTGGGTCGGCGCGCGTGGTGTGCTCGCTCGCGGGCACCTCGAGCGTGCGGTGGCCGACGTGAGCACGCTCCGTTCGCAGCTCGGCGACGCGGACACGACGGCAGCGCAGCGGACGGCGCAGCGCCTGGAGGACGAAGCCGCGTCCGCGCGGTCGCTCACCGGCGACCCAGTCTGGAGTGCCGCGCAGCACGTGCCGTTCTTCGGCACCAACCTCCGCGCCGTCCGGCAGATCTCCGTGGTAGCGGACGACATCGCGACGGGCGCGGTCAGTCCGGTCGCCGGGGCGATCGGTGGTCTCAGCGCCGAGTCCTTCGCGCCGAAGGACGGCAAGGTCGACCTCGAGCCGCTCGTCAAGGCGCAGCCCGCGGTGGCGCAGGCAGCGACGACGCTGCAGCGGGCGGACCGGGACGTGCAGGCGATCGACACGAGCGACACGCTCTCGCCGATCACGTCGGCGGTGAACCAGTTGCGGAACGCCGTGCTCTCGGCGTACCAGCAGGTGGCGACCGCTGACCGCTTCGTGCAGATCGCTCCCGCCATGCTCGGTCACGACGGCGAGCGCGACTACGTGCTGCTCTTCCAGAACAACGCCGAGCTCCGTGCCGGCGGTGGCATCCCGGGGGCGGTCGCCCTGCTCAAGGTGCAGGACGGGTCGATCGCGCTCGAGAACCAGGCGGCAGGCTCGACCTTCGGCCCCTACGCGAAGTCCGTGCTCCCGCTCGACGCCGGCACCAGCAGCCTGTACGGGGAGATCACCGGACGGTACATGCAGGACGTGACCTTGACGCCACGCTTCGACGTGTCCGCGAAGCTCGCGCAGGCGATGTGGCAGCAGAAGTTCGGCCAGCGGGTCGACGGCGTGCTCGCGATGGACCCGGTGACGCTGAGCTACCTCCTGCGCGCCACCGGACCGGTGCAGCTGCCGACCGGGGACACCCTGACCTCGGACAACGCCGTGCCGTTGCTCCTCAGCGAGGTCTACGCCAAGTACCCGGACCCGGCGGTGCAGGACCTGTTCTTCGCGTCGGCGGCCAAGGCGGTCTTCGACAAGGTCGCGAGCGGGTCGTTCGACGCCAAGGAGTTCATCGGTGCGCTGACGCAGGGGACCGACGAGGGGCGCCTGCGTCTGTGGAGCGCGGAGAAGAACGAGCAGGAGCAGATCGCGGGCACGCCGCTCGCGGGCGAGCTCCCGACGGCGAGCAGCGAGACCCGGCAGTTCGGCGTCTACCTGAACGACGGGACCGCGTCGAAGATGGACTACTACCTGAGCAAGGCGGTGTCGGTCGGGTCGTCGGTCTGCCGGGCGGACGGACGCCCGACGTCGGTGATCGAGGTGACGCTCAAGAACACCGCGCCGGCGGACGCGGCGACGAGTCTGCCGGAGTACGTCACCGGTGGCGGCTTCGCCGGCACCGAGCCCGGCAAGGTGAAGACGCTGGTCGCGGTGTACGCGCCGGCCGACTCGATCTACCTCGGCTCGTCGCAGGACGGCAAGCAGGTCGGCGTGCAGACCGTCATGGACGGCGACCACCCGGTCGCGCAGCTGCAGACGCTGCTCGCGCCGGGCCAGAGCACGACGTTCCGGGTCGCCTTCCTCGGTGATGCGGACCACGCTCGCGCGGGCGTGGAGGCACTGTCGACCCCGGGCGTCCAGCAGACGAAGGCCGAGGCCCTGTCCTTCGACTGCGCCACTCCGATCCCGAACTGACGGGCCTGAGAACGGCACTGAGGGGCGGAGAGCAGCGCGGAGTGTAGGGCTGCGGCACCCCGGCATCCTCATCACGCACCCCGTGTCGGCTCGGAGGGCGTTCCCGTGTTACCCCAGACCGGGGGGTCAGTGCCGTTCCTGTACGGACGGGATCACTGTGCAGAGCGGGCGCTCAGCGAGTCCGAGAACGAGCGAATTCTACCGCTCACCAGGGAAAAGCGAACTCCGAGAGCTGAACCAGAGGTGCCCTCACGCTGTCCGCGCGGCGCGACGACGAGGAAAGTTCACACGAATGTTGCACAGATCGTGGCAACACCCTGGGAGATCCCGCTAGATTGAGGGAACTTCGCCATAGCGACCGCTTGCTCCTCCGTGGTCGGGATCAGGGGCGTGGTGCCGGGCCTTGGGTTTCAGGGTCTGCAGGATCAGATCACTAGGGGAAACACTTCATGAAGAAGCTCATCGCCGCTGCCCTCATCGCGGGCGCAGCCTTCGTCGCGGTCCCGACCGCCGCCAACGCCGCCGGGTACGCCCCGGAGTCGGCCGGTACGGTCACGGGCGCCCCGGTCGCCGGTGGCACCGTCTCCGCCAACTTCGCCGCGGACGTCTTCGCGCCGAACGAGCCCGTCCGCGTGCAGGTCACCGGTGCCGGTGCCGTCACGCTCGGAGCGCTGCCGATCACCACGGTCTCGAAGGACTACACGTCGAACGCCGACGGCTCGCTGTCGGTGCGCGTCACCTTCCCGGCCGGCGGCTCGGGCACCTACAACCTGACCGCGACCGGCGCCACCTCGGGCCAGACCGGTACCGGCTTCTTCTCGATCGTCCCGGCTGCCGCCGGCGGCACCGGCACCACGGTCGGCTCGACCGGTGGCACCGGCACCCCCGGTGAGCTCGCCTTCACCGGTGGCACCATCTCCACCCTCGGCCTCTGGGCTGCCGGTGGCGCGCTCGTCCTCGGTGGCGGCCTGCTGGTCGTCCGCAAGTCGGTCCGTCGTCAGCGCGACGCCGCCTGAGCACAGCACTCCTGAAGAACGACCCTCGGCACCTCGGTGCCGGGGGTCGTTCTCGTCGTACGAGGGGGAAGGGGGACGTCAGGTCACGATCAACGCGATCGCGACGACGGCGACGACGGCGAGCGGCGCGGCGATCCACAACCACCACGGGAACATCGAGGGCGGACGGTACCGGCGGCGTTCGGGTCGGGCCATGCGCTGACCGTACGGCCACACGCCTGGGGGAGCCGGGCGAACGAGGAGCGAGTCCGCTCAGGACCGTCGCGCCCGCCCGAGCACCACGACCCCCACCAGCACCCCGAGCACCGCCCCCGAGGTGTTCGCCAGCACGTCGTCCACGGATGCGAACCGCGCCGGCAGGAACAGCGCCTGCACCGTCTCGATCGCGCAGCTCGCCACGAAGCCGCCGAGCATGCCGACCCACCACGCCCGCGCCCCGAAGAGCAGCAGCACGAAGAACCCGAACGGCACGAAGAAGAGCACGTTCGCGGTGAACTCGACCGCGTCGTACCCGAGCCACCCCGGTGCTCCGAGGCGCTGCCCGGCCGCGATGGCCCGCACCAGCGTCGGGTACGCGCCGCCGTCGACGGGCGACCCGGCCGTCGCCACCAGCACCACCACCAGGCCGTAGGCGGCCGCCAGCGTCCACGCCACCCGCCGGGTCCGCCCCGAAGCATGAGCCGCTCGTGCACGGGCGTGCCAGGCCGCATCCGCGAGCGCGCCGATACCCACCCCGACGAGCCCCGCGAGCGCCACCGAGCGGAACCGGTCGCCCGGGTACGCCGCGGGCAGGGCCGCGGCCACCGCGAGCAGGAGGACGACGACACCGCTCGCGACGGAACGACGTCGGATCGCATCCGGACGGGAGGCACGGGACGCCCCCGCCAGCAGCACCGGCAGCAGGGCGGTCGCCACCGTCACCCCCATCGCCAGCACGAACCCGTCACCGAGCGCGAGCGTGCCGTGTCCGAGCGCGCGCAGCGCGCCCACCCCGGCCACCACGCCGGACCGCAGCCGGTCCGCCAGGCCGGGCACCAGGAGCACCGCGACCACCATCACGACCGCGACGGACAGCACGATCCGCACGATCGCGGTCCTGGTCGCGGTGGTCACGGGAACCGACGCTAGCGGGGCGCGCCTCCCGGCCGGGAGAGTTCGCCGGAGTGCCCGCAGGACGCGACGGAACAGTTCATCCACGAAACGAGTACCCCGTTCGTACCCCTGTACCCCGTTCTGAAGTCGCGTACCCCCGGGTTTCCGGGGGTGTACCCCGATCCGTATGCACGGAAACCGTGAATCGACGGGCATCGGTGGCGCGGTCGGGGGACGCTCTCGTAGATTCGTCTCGTCAGCAGCTGTACCCCGGATCGCGAAGGAGAGCGACATGAGCACCACGGTCACCACCGACACCCGCGAGGTCACCCTCGACACCGAGACGGTCGACGTCATCGCGATCCTCGAGGCAGAAGCCGAGCAGTCCGGCCGCGCAGCACGTGCCAAGACCACGTGGACGCAGGAGGACGACGGCGAGTGGATCGCCAACTACGGCGGCTACTTCGGCGGCAGCGTCGACAAGCGCGACGGCCGCTACGTCGCCTCCGACACCTTCGGCCTCGTGGTCGGCGACTTCGCCACCCTCGAGGAGGCCCAGGCCAAGCTCTCGGACCAGCTCCACGTGATGCTGCCGTCCGTCATCCGTCCGGTCGCGTAGTGCCCGACGACCATCCCGGCCGCACGGCCACCAGCACTGCCCGCACCACCAGCACCGCAGGCACCACCAGCACCGCCGAGTACCAGAGCAGCACGAGGAGCAACACCATGAGCAGCATCGTCACCAGCAGCCACCAGGCCGAGGTGACCGTGGACACGGCGACCATCGAGGTCATCACCGGCATCGCTGCCGGCGTCGTGTCCCCCGACGCACCGGCCCGGGCGCACGTCGTCTGGTCCGAGGCCGACACGGGGCTCTGGGCCGCCAACTACGGCGGCTACTACGGCGGCGTGATCGACCAGCAGGGCACGCACTTCTTCGTGTCCGACACCTACGGCTCGTACGTCGGTGACTTCCGCTCGCTGGACGAGGCACAGGACCGCCTCGCCGAGCGGCTGCACCAGTTGCTGCCGTCGGTGCGGCGCACGCTCGACTGACACCGCGACATCCACGAAACGGGAGGCCCGGATCACCTCCGCCACACGGCGGACGTGATCCGGGCCTCCCGTTTCGTGCGTGGCCCCCCTCGGACCGGTACGGGCCCACCCCCAGAACGAGTGGTCCCCCCTACTGGGGACCGGAAGTGACCCCATGAGAACGCCCGTTCCTGTCAGGATCGAGGGGACGTCAGCGACCGTCCTTCTGCACGGACCGTCATGCAAGCGGCGTCGGCATCGTCTCGACCCGAAAGTGACTCATGCTGCCTGTGCACCAGGGCACCGCCGTGCCCGCGCGCTCTCGCGCGCGCCGCCGTCCCGGCATCCGTTCCGTCGCCATGCTCGGCGTCGCCCTGCTCGGCGCCGTCGGCGTGACGCAGGCCGTCGTGGCGGACCCGGCCGTCGCCGCGTCCGCGCTGTCCTGCGACCAGAACACGCTCTACGCGATCAACACGACGCAGAACCAGCTCGCGGCGATCGACGCGACGACCGGTGCGGTCACGAACATCGCGACGATGGACCCGGCGAACAACGCCCTCGCGGTCGCCCGCAACGGTGTCGCCGCCTACGCCGCCGTGAACGGCGGCAACACCATCACCGGGTACGACGCCGTCAACGGGGCGCGCACGGCCGACGTCACGAACGCCGACCCGGGCGGCAACCGCCAGCTGCTCCGCGGTGCGATCAACCCGGCGACCGGCATCTACTACTACGCCAGCGGTGCGACCCCCGCGTACCTCGGCGCGTACGACACGAAGACCGGGACGAAGATCGGTCAGGTCGGCACCATCGACGGCCTGCTGGCCGGCAAGAACGGTGACATGGCGTTCAGCACCGGCGGGTTGCTCTTCGTCGTGACGGGCAACCAGATCCGCCGCGTCGAGACGGTCCCGGCGACCGCAGGCACGGCCGCGCTCAAGACCACCCTGGTGTCGACGCTGCCGATCGACGCCAACGCCGCCGGCAGCCCCGGCATCGCCTTCTCCGCCGACGGCTACCTCTTCGCGTCGGTGGGCTCGTCGGTCTACAAGGTCGACCCCGCGACCGGCAACCAGGTCGGGACGACGATCCCGATCGCGGGCGGCTACACGCCGAGCGACCTCGCCTCGTGCAACTACGCCAACACGCTCGCGGCGCAGTCGAGCGTCGACCACCGCTGGGCGTCGGGCGACCAGTTCGCCCTGAAGGCCGCCGCCGTCGACCCGAAGACCGGCGCGGTCGGAGAGGCCACCGAGGGCAACAGCACGATCACCGACGGCACCGCCGACGGAGTGCAGGCCAAGCGCGCCGGTGCGATCCTGACGACTCCGAAGACGAAGTACACCGTCACCCAGACCGCCGCCGGCACGACCGACCTGGCGAACTACGCGACCACCTGGCGCGCCGAGAACGTCAATTCCGGCGCGGTCATCGCCCAGGGCGATGGCAACACGGCGAGCTTCGACTTCCCGAGCGCCACGAGCGCGGACGGCACCGACGTCGTCGTGACCTTCGCGAACACCGTGCGGGCCACGCACGTCGCGACCGCCCCGGACACCGCCACGACCACCACGGGGACCGCCGTCACGAAGGGCGCCTCGGACGGCGTGCTCGCGAACGACAGCGGCACCGGCGTCAGCGTCGTCTCGAACACGCAGCCCGCGCACGGCACCGCGAGCGTCGCGGCCGACGGTTCGTACACGTACACCCCGGCCGCCGGGTTCTCCGGGACCGACTCGTTCACCTACACGGCGAAGGACTCCTCGGGGCAGACCTCGACGAGCACCGTCACCGTGACCGTGAAGCCGTCCGCGGCGGACGACACGGTGACCGCCCGCGCGGGCCAGACCGCCACGGCGGACGCAGCCACGGGCCTCCTGGCCAACGACGGCGGCAGCGACCTGACCATCACCGACCACACCGACCCGTCGCACGGCACCCTCGTGCTCGGCAAGGACGGCTCGTACTCGTACACGCCGGCAGCCGGCTACTCCGGCCCCGACTCCTTCACCTACACGGCCCGGGACAGCAACGGGACGACCACGACCGCCACGGTCACCGTGACGGTCCTGACCGCAGCGGGCGCGGACTCGATCACCGTCGACGCCGGCGGCCCCGCCACCGGCGCCGCACCGGGCCTGCTCGGCAACGACCAGGGCAGCGGCCTCGCCGTCACGGGGTCGACCCAGCCGTCGCACGGCACCGTCACCGTCGGGAAGGACGGCTCCTACGCGTACACGCCGGCCGACGGGTACTCGGGCGGGGACTCGTTCGACTACACCGTCACCGACGCGAACGGGAAGAGCGACACCGTCACCGTGACCGTCCTCGTGCGGCCCGCGGCGGTCGACGACACGATCACCCTGCCCGCCGGCAGCACCGCCACGGCGACGACCCGCGCGGACGGCGTCCTCGGCAACGACCGCGGCACCGACCTGACGGTCCGGTCCAACAGCCAGCCCGACCACGGCACGCTGACGCTGAACCCCGACGGCACGTACACCTACGTGCCCGCCACCGGCTTCTCCGGCACCGACACCTTCACCTACCAGGCGACCGACGGCACCGGGACGGTCGTCAGCGGCACCGTCACCGTGGTGGTCGTGCCCACGGCGGCCGACGACCGCGCCGCCACCGGCGCGGACGCCCCCGTCGCGGTCGACGTCCTGCGCAACGACACCGGCTCGGGCCTGACCGCCGCGGTGGCGACCGCTCCGGCCCACGGCACCGTGGTGCGGAACGACGACGGCACGCTGGCGTACACCCCGGCCCGCGACTGGTCCGGCACGGACACCTTCACCTACACGGTGACCGACGGCGCCGGACGCACGTCGAAGCCGGCGACCGTCACGGTCGCGGTCTCGCCGCGCGCCCGTCCGGACACCACCTCGACGTCGGCCGGCACGCCGGTGACCGTCGCGGCGGCGGACCTGACGGCCAACGACTCCGGCACCGGGCTCGCCGTGACCGGCGTCAGCCGGGCGACGGACGGCTCGGTCGCGCTCGACGCGGACGGCAACGCCGTCTTCACCCCCGCCGACGGCTTCTCGGGCAGCGGCACCTTCTGGTACGACGTCCGCGACGCGGCGGGCCGCACCGACTCCACCTGGGTGGTCGTCGTGGTCGGACCGCGCGCAGCCGACGACCGCGCGACCGTCCCGGCCTCGACGACGCTGACCGTCCCGGTCGACCGGGGCGTGCTCGCGAACGACTCCGGCACCGGCCTGACCGCGGAGCTCGACGAGCCGCCGCTGCACGGCACGGTCGACCTGGCCGCCGACGGCTCGTACTCGTACACGCCGACCGCTGACTGGTCCGGCTCGGACCGCTTCACCTACACGGCGACGGACGCATCGGGCGCGAAGACCACCGGCCTCGTGACCATCACGGTCACGCCCCGCACGGAGGACGACCGGATCCGCACCGCGGCCGGTCAGCCCGTCACCGTCACCTCGGCGGACCTCACGGGCAACGACCACGGCACCGGTCTCACCGTCACCGCGGTCGGGAACCCGAGCGCCGGCACCGTCGTCCGCAACGTCGACGGCACCGTGACGTACACCCCGGCGCCCGGCACCTCGGGCCGCGCGACGTTCGACTACCAGGTCACCGGCGCCAACGGCAACACGGCGACCGGCACGGTCACCGTGACGATCACCCCCGTGGTCGCCGCGTCCGACGCCGACGCCACGGCCGACGGCACCCTCGTGGTCCCCGCCGACCGCGGCCCGCTCGCCGGTGCCACCGGGACCGACCTGTCGGTCACCGACAACACGCAGCCGCAGCACGGCACCGTCGAGGTCGGGAAGGACGGCTCGTACACCTACACGCCCGCACCCGACTTCTCGGGCAAGGACGGCTTCGAGGTGACGATCACCGACGGCTCCGGCACCACCACGACCGGGACCGTGACGATCACCGTCGCACCGAAGGCCGTCGACGACGCCGTGACGACCACGACGGACACCCCCGTCGACGTCCCCGTCCTCGCGAACGACAAGGGCACCGCGCTCCGGGTCACCGGCGTCGGCGCGGCCGCGAACGGGTCGGTGCGCGTCACCGACGCCGGCGTGACCTACACGCCGGCCGCGGGGTGGTCCGGCACGGACACCTTCACCTACACGGTGACCGACGGTGCCGGCTCGACCGCCACGGCGACCGTCACGGTCCGCGTCGCCCCGACCGCCGCCGACGACGTCCTGCAGACCGCCTCGGGCACCCCGCTGCCGATCGCCGCGGGGACCCTCACCGGCAACGACGCGGGCTCGGGCCTGACCGTCACCGGCACGACGGCGCCGCGCCACGGCACGGTCACGCAGGCAGCCGACGGCTCGCTGGTCTACACGCCCACCGCGGGCTGGTCCGGCCGAGACACCTTCACCTACACCGTCACCGACGCCTCCGGGCAGACCGCGACCGCCACGGTCACGGTGCTGGTCGGTGCCGTCGCGACCGCCGACCGCGGTGCGACGACGACGAACGGCACGCTCCGGGTGCCCGCCTCGTCCGGCGTCCTGGCCGACGACTCGGGCGCGGGTCTCCGGGCGGAGCTCGACCGGAAGCCGCAGCACGGCACCGTGGAGCTCGCGGCAGACGGCTCGTACGTGTACACGCCGGCCGACGGGTTCTCCGGCACCGACACGTTCACGTACACCGCCACCGACGCCGAGGGCTCGACCGCGACCGGGATCGTCACCATCACGGTGACGCCGACCGCCGGCGCGGACGCCGCCCGCACGACGGCCGGCAAGTCGGTCACGGTCGCGGGGCCGGGCGTGCTCGGCAACGACCACGGCTCGGCGCTCCGCGTCGCCTCGGTCGGTCGTGCCCAGCACGGCACCGTGCGGATCGCCGCAGACGGCACCTTCGTCTACACCCCGGCCGCCGGCTTCTCCGGGGTCGACACCGTCACCTACGACGTGGTCGACGCCGAGGGCCAGCACGCCGAGGCAGTCGTCACCGTCACGGTCGGCATCGACGCGGTGGCCGACAGCGCCCGCACCGTCGCCGGCACCGCGGTCGCCCGCGACGCCCGGCACGGCCTGCTCGGCAACGACGGCGGCACCGGCCTGACCGCCGCACTCGACCGGAAGCCCGCCCACGGCACGGTCACGGTGCAGCGCGACGGCTCGTACGTCTACACGCCCGCCGAGGGCTTCACCGGGACCGACCGGTTCACCTACACGGTGACCGACGCCTCCGGGCAGACGACGACCGCGACCGCCACCATGACCGTCGTCGCGGCGGCCACCGCCACCGACGACTCGGCAACGGGCAAGGTCGACCACGCCGTCACCATCCGTCCGATCGACAACGACCACGCCAGCGGCGGAGCGCACTTCGTGCCGTCGACGCTGCACCTGGTCGACCCCACCACCGGCGCCCAGACCGACCGGGTCGTCGTGCGGGGGATGGGCACCTGGCAGGTCGAGCGCGGGCAGGTCGTCTTCACCCCGGAGCACGGCTGGGCAGCCCGCACGTCGATCGACTACACGGTCGCCGACACCGCGGCGCAGGTGGTCCGCGCCACGCTCGAGGTCTACTACCCGACCGGGCTCGCCGCCGCCACGCACATCGCCAAGCTGGCCTTCACCGGCACCACCGGGCTCGTCGGGCTCGGGCTCTCGGCCCTCGCGATGGTCCTCGCCGGTGCGTTCCTGGTGGTCCGTCGCCGGAACGGCGACGACGTCGCCGTGGCGACGGGGGTGCGTCGACGCTCGCAGGACTGAGGTCCTGAGCGGCCCAGCCCGCGCACCGGACGGGAGGCCCGGATCACGTCAGCCGACAGGCGCACGTGATCCGGGCCTCCCGTCCGTCGTCCATGGCCGGTGGCGCGGCGCGCTCACCCGATGGGGCTCACCCGACAGGTTCGATGAGCTGCGGGCCGTCGTTCCGCACGCTGTTGACCGCGCGCGAGACCTCGTACTGTTCGAGTCCGGCAGCGACCGCGATCGACTCGTGGTCGAGCAGCGCGAGCAGGTCGTCCGAGCCCAGGCCGCCGTCCAGCCAGTCGTCGTAGCCGTCCGGGGTGAGGAACGCCGGCATGCGGTCGTGCACCTCGCCCGGCGCGACGTGGGCGTCCCGCGTGATGATCGCCAGCGACAGCAGCCACTTGTCCGGGTCGTCCTCGGGCTTGGTCGGGTCGGGCCAGGCACTCACGATGCCCGCCATCGCGAGCGCACCGCCGGGCTCGTGCACGAAGTGGGGTTCCTTGCCGTCCTCGCGGACGACCCACTCGTAGTAGCCGAGCGCCGGGACGATGCAGCGGTTCGTCGCGAACGCCCGCTTGAACATGCCGCTCGTGGCGACCGTCTCGATGCGGGCGTTGATCGGCTTCGGACGCTGCTTCCGGAAGTCCTTCGCCCAGCTCGGCACGAAGCCCCAGCTGATCTGCGGGAGCTCGCGCTGCCCGTGGCGCTGCCGGACCGCGTACACGGGGTCGGTCGGAGCGACGTTCCAGCTCGGGGGGAGGCCGGCGTGGACCTCACCGGTGTCCTCGTCGACGTGCTCGGTGCGCGCAGCGAGCTCACCCACGAGCTCGGGCAGCAGATCGGCCGTGGTGTCGGAGACGACGAACCTTCCACACATGCGACCAGTGTGCCCGGCGGGGCCGACAGCGGGCCGGGGACGGCCGGGCCGGGTCAGTCGTCGGGCAGGCCGAGCTTCGAGCCGCGAGGTGCCGGACGGTGTGTCCGCCGGCTCCCGGCAGTGCCGCCCGGCGAGGGCGCCGGTGGCACTTCCGGCAGCGACGCTGCCAGGATGCGGGCCCGTTCGATCCGCCCGAGCCGGACCAGCCCGAGGACGAGCCGGACGACCAGGAACAGGGAGACGAAGCTGAAGAGCTGGACGTGTGTGTCGAGGACCAGGAGGGACACCGCCGCCAGCAGACCGGCGACCGTCACGACGAAGCCGCGGAAGGTGTCCGGCACCTGTCCCGACTGGACGAGTTCGGCGTCCCGCAGGACCTCGTCGCGATCGGCGGGCGCGATCGTCGGTGCCGGTCCTCCGCCGAAGTACCGCTCGGTGCGCTCCGGGGCCTGCATGACCGAACCCGACCAGAAGAGCTTCGTCGCGTCGGGCGGCCGCGGCACGAGCGGGACGCACGCGACGGCGAAGCCGCCGATCCCCACCGCGAGGAGCACAGCACCGATCCACCCCGCGGGACCGGCGAGGTCCGGCCAGCCGACCGACAGCCCCACGACGACGAGGACGACCAGGGTCGCGACCCCGACGAGGATCCCGATCCCGACCGCGCGTCGCAGGCGGTCCGGCGGGACGTCGGTGTCGAAGCGGTCGCGGAACACCCGCCACCCGAGTTCGTACGCCGATCGGCTCACGGGGTTGCCTCCGTCGTCGTCGGGGCCGGGTCCGCTGCCAGCGCCGCGAGGCGGGCACGCTCGGCCCGGCCGATGCGGACCACCAGGTCCGGCAGCAGGAACAGGTAGAAGAACGGCCAGAGGAAGACGAGGGGCTGCCGCTCTCCGGAGACGAGCACCGCTGCACTGCCGCAAGCCAGGCCGACGAGCAGGGGCGTGAGCCGTGACAGCCGCCAGACCAGCCCGCGCTGTAAGAGCGGCACGTCGTTGAGCACGATCGCGCGGTCCTCCGGCGCCACGGGACGCTGCCGGCGGGACAGGTACGGCTGCACGGTCGACCGTGCGGAGAGCTGCTGGTCAGGTCGGACCTGCCGCCCGTTGATGCGGAGGTCGGGACCAGCCGCGCGAGCGGTCGGGAAGCACGCGAACACGAGCGCCAAGGCCCCGATCGTCACGAAGGAGACCGTGAGCACCGGGCGTACGCCACCGGACCCGGCCCAGCCGGTGGCGCGATCAGTCACGACGGACACCACGAGCACGACCACCGCGACGGCGCCGGCGATCCACGCGGCTCGCCGTGCTCGCGCAGGGTCGACGACGTCGCCGAGGAGCGCGCGGAAGACCCGCCAGCCGAGCATGAACACCTGTCACTTGTACTCGCCGGGTCTGCGGGCGTCCGCCGCTGCTACCGTGCCGAGGTGCTCCCCGACCACGACCAGCGCTGCCCCTGCCTGAGCGGCAACCCCTACGGCGAGTGCTGCGGCCCCCTGCACGCCGGTGCCGCGGCGCCGACCGCCGAGCGCCTCATGCGCTCCCGCTTCACCGCGTTCGCCCTCGGACTGCCCGAGTACCTGCTGCTGACCTGGCACCCGAGCGCCCGCCCGGACGAGCTGACGCTCGACCCGACGCAGCGGTGGACGCGGCTGGACATCGTGTCGACCCGGTCGGGAGGCCCGTTCGACACCCGAGGCACGGTCGCCTTCCGTGCGTGGTGGCGTTCCGACGACGAGCGCGGCACGCTCGAGGAGACCAGCGAGTTCGTGCGCGAGCAGGGCCGCTGGCTCTACGTCGACGGCGTCGTCGCCTGACGGCGACTGCCTCCACGGAGCAGACTCGGACGGGTGACCGACCGTGACCTCGCCGCATTCGGCGCGCACTCCACCGCCGAGCAGGTCCTGCACGGCATCGACCTGACCGGCCGCACGGTGATCGTCACCGGGGCGTCCTCCGGCATCGGCGTCGAGACCGCCCGGGCCCTCGTCGGAGCCGGCGCGACCGTCACCCTCGCCGTGCGGGACACCGCCGCCGGCGCCCGGACCGCCGAGGACATCGCGGGGACCACCGGCCGTCCGGCCCCCGCGGTCGAGGCGCTGCACCTCGACGTCCCGGCATCGGTCGAGGCCTTCGCCGACCGTTGGTCCGGTCCGCTGCACGTCCTCGTCGCGAACGCGGGCGTGATGGACAGCCCGCAGTCGTCGACCCCGGCCGGGTGGGAGTCGCAGTTCGCCACGAACCACCTGGGGCACTTCGCCCTGGCCCTCGGACTCCACGACGCACTCGCCGCCGCCGACGACGCACGGATCGTCTCGGTGTCGTCGAGCGGCCACGGCAGCTCGCCCGTCGTCTTCGAGGACCTGTTCTTCCGCCGTCGCCGGTACGAGCCCGGGCTCGCCTACGCGCAGTCGAAGACCGCGAACGTGCTCTTCGCCGTCGGGGTCGGGCAGCGGTGGGCCGACGACGGCATCACGGCGAACGCCTGCATGCCGGGCGGGATCTGGACGGGGTTGCAGAAGCACTGGGACCCGGAGGTCCTGGCCGCGACGATGGAGTCCGCTGCCGACGTCGTGAAGACGCCGGAGCAGGGCGCGGCCACGTCCGTGCTGCTCGCGACCGCGCCGGAGCTCGCGGGCGTGACCGGCCGCTACTTCGAGGACTGCCACGAAGCCGACGTGGTCGACCGGATCGTCGACGGTCTGCACGGGGTGCTGCCGTGGGCGCTCGACCCGGTCGCTGCCGACCGGCTCTGGGACGTCTCGGTGGCGCTGCTCGACGCCGAGGCCCGCTCCCGCGGCTGACCGCGGCGCGAGCAGGGCCGCCGGTCGTCGGTCGACGGTCAGGTGTAGCGCGCGACCAGCTCGTCGCACTCGGCGGCACCCGGGATGGCCGGCCGGCCGCCGAGCGCGTCCGTCAGCAGGTCGAACAGGGTCGGGTGGTCGGTCGGCGCCCGCTCGCTCAGCTCGGCCCGCCACCCGGGAGAGAGGACGTCGAGCGCCCATCCGACGGCGAGTCCGCTGGAGTAGTAGAGGTCCCGGTCGACCATGACGTCGGCGTACTCGTCGAAGACGTCGAGCAGGGTCGGGGCGTCGGCCGTCGCAGCATCGTCGTTCACCGCCTCCTCGAAGTACACCGCCGTGCCCTCGACGGTCTCGATGCCGTCCTGCCGCCGGAGCCCCGGCCACCGCTCGTACCGGGCGAGCCGCAGCCGTGCCGCGTCGGTCGCCGCGCGGCGGACTGCCGCCGGGTCGTCGGTGGCCGTCGCCGCGGTCAGGGCGGCCATCTCGGCGCGGAGCAGCCGCCGGTGCTCCGACGAGGCAGGCACTTCGAGCCGACCGCCGTCGTCGTAGTCCCAGTAGCCGGGGTCTCCGGGCTCGATGCCCTGCACGGCCACGTGGAAGTGCTCGTGGGCGCCGAAGTGCCGGAAGTCCTCGTCGGTCGGGACGTCGTCGCCGAACATCCCGGGGTGGAACTTGAACGCCAGGACGCGGTTCCCGTCCACCTCGATGTTCCCGAACTGCGACTTCACGTGGAGCCACGGCTCGGAGAACGCGAAGCGCTTGCTGACGCGGACGTCGTCGAGGAGCGGCATCCCGGGCAGCTCGACGCGGCGCATCCCGGAGACGTCGGTCCGGTCGCTCATGTTCACGAGGTACGCGTACGACCAGTCGAGCTTCCACGGGCCCGACGTGCGGAGCAGCACGAACGGCTGCTCCTCGTAGTGGTAGTCCTCGGTCCACATCCCCGTCGGGTCGCGCTGCGCCCGCTCGAACTGCTCGGAGAGCTGCCGGAACATCGTCCGGTCGGTGTCGTCGAGCGACGCCCACGACCCGGAGGGGTAGGGACCAGCGAGCCGCCACGTGACCGTTCCGGTCAGGACGAGTGCGCCGACGGCGAGGAGCGCGAGGAGGACGGTACGGACGCGACGGAGTCGGCGACGACGGCGAGGACGGGAGTACACATCCAGAATTCTAGATACGCCGGACCGTCATCCGCTCACACGCCGATGGTCTCCGGCAGCCCGACCGACAGCCGCATCGCCCGGCGGACCGCGGCCTCGTCCGGCAGCATCTCGGCATCGTCACCGGTCAGGAAGAAGCGGATCTGCCCGATCGCCTGCTCCGTCAGCATGTCGAGCCCGTTGAGCACGCGCCCGCCCGCTGTCCTCCACCGGCTCGCCGCCGCGGTCGGCCACGGCTCGTACGCGACGTCGAAGAGCACCGCGTCGGACCCCGACGGCAGCAGCTCGAGCTCGTCGGCCGCGCCGCCGGGCAGGGTCGACACGAGGAACCCGTGCCGCGTCCCCGGCAGGGTGTCCAACGGCAGGACCTCGAGCGTGACCCCGAGCCGGACGGCCAGGTCGACCAGCGGCCCGGCCTTCGCGGTGTCGCGGAGGAACACGCGCACGTCGACGGCCCCGAGCCGAACCGCCGCCGCGAGGGCGCTCGCCGCGGTGGCGCCGCCGCCGAGGATCGAGGCCTCGCCCGGCAGGTGCCCGAGGGCCTCGACCGGACGGACGATCCCCTCGACGTCGGTGTTCGCACCGGCGGTGACGACCCGGTCGCCCTCCTGCCGGAACGCGACGGTGTTCGCGACCCCGAGCTCGTCGACGAGCGAGGTCGTGCGGTCGAGCATCGGGAGGACCTCGCGCTTGAGCGGCATCGTCAGGCTGAGTCCGCGCCAGTCGGGGCCCAGCCCCGCGACGAACGCGTCGAGCCCGCCGGAGGCGACCTCGTGCCTCCCGTACGAGAACGGGACCCCGAGCACGTCGTAGGCCGCGCTGTGCAGCGTGGGGGAGAGCGAGTGCGCGACGGGGGAGCCGAGGACGGTCAGCCGGGTGCGGTCGGTGTCGGTGTACTCCACGGGTCCGGAGCCTAGCGGCCCACCCTCCGCGGGAGCCCTGCTTAGGGTAGCCTTACCTGCGTGATCCGAACCTCCCCCTCTGCGCGCCGCGTCCGCCGCGTGCTCGCGGCCGCCGGTGCCGTCGTCGCCGCGTCCCTCGTCCTCGCCGGCTGCAGCTCCGGCTCGTCCTCGCCTGCGGCCTCCGACGACGCGTCCGGCTCGGGCGGCGCGTTCCCCGTGTCGATCCAGACCGCCCTGGGCACGACCGAGATCCCGTCGCAGCCGAAGCGCGTCGTCGCCCTCGGCTGGGGTGACGCCGAGACGGCGCTCGAGCTCGGCGTGCAGCCCGTCGGTGCGAGCGACTGGCTCGCCTTCGGTGGCGACGGCGTCGGGCCGTGGCTCGAGGACGCGTACACGAAGAAGCCGGCGATCATCCAGACGCTCGAGCCGAGCTACGAGCAGATCCTGAAGCTCAAGCCGGACCTGATCCTCGACACCAAGAGCTCGGGTGACAAGGACCGCTACGCCAAGCTCTCGGCGATCGCCCCCACGGTGGCGATCCCGAAGGGCGGCGAGAACTACCTCACCACCACCGAGCAGCAGGTCGACCTCGTCGCGAAGGCGCTCGGCAAGGAGTCCGAGGGCAAGAAGCTGCTCATCGACCTCGACGACGCCTACGCCGCCGCGCGGAAGGCGCACCCCGAGTTCGACGGCAAGACCGCCGTCGTCGGTGCCTACACGGCCGACGGCTTCGGTGCGTACGCCTCGAAGGACAGTCGCTCGACGTTCATGCAGCAGCTCGGCTTCACCATCCCGAAGGCGATCGACCAGCAGGCCGGCGACGCGTTCTCGGTGAGCCTGTCCGAGGAGAACCTCGACCTGCTCGACGCCGACCTCACGGTGATCCTGCCGATCTACGTCGAGGCGTCGAAGGCCGAGTCCGACCCGTTGTTCCAGAAGGTGCCGTCCGTGCAGGCGGGGCACTCGATCGTCGTCGACGACCCGGACGTGTCCGCCGCGTTCTCGCTCGGTACGACCGCCGCGATCGAGTGGGCGCTCGACCGGCTGCCGGAGGAGTTCGCGAAGAAGGTCGGCTGACGCCGACCGCAGGAGGAGTGCGCAGGAGACGCCGGGTCGCGATGGCGGCCCGGCGTCTCCTGCTGTGTGCGGTCGTCCCGTGGTGCCGCTGACGGACGGGAGGCGCGGTGCGGGCCGGCAATGCGCCTCCCGCCCAGGGCGATATTCCTGACGTGTAGTATTGAAATACGACACGTCAGGAGGGGTATGTCCCGGTTCATCTTCGTCCAACCACATCTGCGCTTCGGCGGCGCGGAACGACAGACCGTCATCGTCGCGAACGCGCTCGTCAGCAGAGGGCACGAGGTCGACGTCGTCCTCTTCGGATCCGGCGGCGGCCTCGCCGCTGACCTCGACGAACGCATCGGCCTGCACGTGCTCGGTATCGAGCGCCACGTCCGCACGCTCCAGGTCGCGTTCCGCCTCGAACGCATCCTCGCCGACCTCCCGCCGGCCCTCGTCATCGTGAAGTTGTGGTCCGCTGTGCTGACGTGTGCCCTCATCGACCGGCGGGCACGTGCCGTCCGACACACCTTCGTCTACTGCGAAGACCTCGACCCCACCGCACACCACGAATTCATCCCTCTCGGGCGGCTGAAGCGACACGTGGTCGGTGCCGTCTTCCGCTCCAGGCAGTACGTCGTCGCCAACTCGAGCCCGGTCGCGGAGCGGATGCAGCGGACCTACCGCCTCGCACGGCGCCCCGTGGTCACCCCCGTCGTGGTCGACCCGGCCCTGCGAGACGAACCACTCCTCGACCGAGCAGCCCGGCAGACCGGTCGAGCCGAGGTGGTCTCGGTCGGCAGCCTCGTCCCGCTGAAGGGGCTCGACGTCACGCTCGCAGCCCTGCGGACGCTCGATCGGCCCGTACGGTGGACCGTCGTGGGCGACGGGCCCCTGGCCGCGGAGCTCGCCGGCTTCCACGACCCGACCGGCCGGCTGACCGTCCGTCTCACGGGTGGCGTGCGGGACCCGCACCGCTTCGTCCGGGAAGCCGACCTCCTCGTCCACAGCTCGCGGAGCGAGGCCTGGGGTGCCGTGGTGCTCGAAGCACTCGCCATCGGTACACCGGTGGTCGCCTCCGACACGATCGGGCCCGTCGAGATGCGGTCCCGTCTCGGTGTGCGGCCTGACCTGCTCGAGTTGTACCCGGTCGGCAGGGTCGGGGACCTCGCACGGATCCTGCAGACCCGACTCGACAGTCCGCGTCCCACGCCCGAGGACTGTGCCGCGTACGTGGCGCCCTTCAGTGTGGACGCGGCCGTCGTCCAGTGGGAGCAGCGCTCCGCCGCATGGGCGGAGGTCTCGCGGTGAAGCGGGTGCTCTTCGTCTGCAGCAGTGGGGGTCACCTGGACCAACTGCTGGCACTCGTCCCCCCGCCGGAGGGCGTCGAAGTCGCCGTCGCGACCTTCCTCAAGCCTGACGCGGTGGCGAAGCTCGAGGGATTCCGTGTCCACGGGCTCCACTGGCCGACCAACCGGAGCGTCACGGCACTGTTCAAGAACCTGCGCATCGCGCTCCGGGTGCTCAGGACCGAGCGACCCGACATCATCGTGAGCAGCGGTGCTGCCGGCGCCGTCCCGTTCTTCTGGGTGGGGCGCCTCCTGTTCCGGACGCGCAACGTCTTCATCGAGTGCATCGACCGACTCGACAACCCGACGCTGACCGCTCGCCTGGTCCGGCCGGTGACGCACACGTTCGTCGCGCAGTGGCCGGAGCAGCTCGTCGAGTTCCCCCGCCGCACGGAAGTGAGCCCGAGCCGATGAAGATCATGGTGTCCGTCGGGACACACGAGCAGACGTTCCAACGTCTGCTCGACGAAGTCGCTCGCGCCGGACGGCTCCGGTCCTCCGACCAGTGGGTCGTGCAGTACGGGGTGGGCTCGTTCCCCGACGACGTACCCGGCGTCCTCACTGCAGAACGGTACTTCGACGCCCCTTCGATGCGGCGTCACCTCGAGTGGGCGGACGTCCTCGTCTCCCAGGCCAGCCCGGGCAACGTCTTCGGCGCACTCGACGCCGGCACGTGGCCGATCGTCGCGGGCCGGAGTCGAGCTGCCGGAGAGCACGTGGACGACCACCAGATGCGGTTCGCGAGGCACCTGCACGTGGCTGGCCGGGCGACCGCGCTCACCCACCCGACGTCGCTGCTCGCCGCCCTCGAAGCGGAGGACCGACGTGATCCGGAGGAACGCCTGGCGGCGGTACGGACCGCTCGTGCGTCGGCGATCCGCAACCAGCGGAAGTTCCGTGATGCGGTCTGGGGCGTCCTGGGGTGCACACCGTGAGCGGTGTGGTTGCTCGGGTTCCCGCCGCACGTCGCGCGCTGACCACGGGCGCCGTCGTCGCGGGGTCGTCACTCGTGTCGCGGTTCCTGGCGCTCGCCGTGCTCGTCCCCGCGGCCCGGTGCCTGAACGTCGGTGACTTCGGCGCGTTCGTCCTCGTCATCGGAGTGTCGGGTTCCGTAGGCGGCGTGGTGGGTTCGGCCATCGCCGACCTCGTCGCGAGCGGCGCCGTCCTGCACCCGGTCCGGACCTGGCGACGAACCGCACTGTGCACCGCAGCGCTGGCTGCATCGGGGCTCGTCGGTGCAGTCTGCGTCGCTCTGGTCCGTGGTGACGTCGCGGTCTGGCTCACCACCGCGCTGCTCGCGACGACGGGACTGGCACCGTTCATCGTCATGCACCTCCTCCGCGGATCAGGACGTCCCGGACTCGGGGCCTGCCTCGCGTTCGTCGTGTCGCCCGTCGTCCGGCTGGGAGCAGTGGTGGTCCTGGCAGCGAGCGGTGGCGGTGACCTGCGACGTGTCCTCACGGCGCTCCTGTGGGCGGCGATCGCTTGCGCCCTGCTCTCCTGCGCTGTCGTCTGGTGCGACCGCCCGAGCGGCCACCGGAAACCCGAGACCGGCGGGCCGATCGTCGCGCCGTCACCGCTCGCCCTGGTTGCCGGGGTCGGCGTCGCGATCGCGTTCACGCTCGTGGGTCAGGCGGCGCCGCTGTCCCTGAGCGCTTTCCTCGGCGACCCGGCCACCGGGAGGTTCGTCCCGACGGCTCGGGTGTGCGAGGCGATCACCGCGGTCGGCGTCGGCTACCAGTTCGTGGCGAGTCGTCGTGCTGTCGACCTGTCCCGCCCGCAGGTGCCGGTGCGGGTGGTCGGTCTGCTCGCGACCTCGTTCGGCGCAGCGACCCTCGTGGTGCTGCTCGTCGCACCGTGGGCGCTTCCTGTGCTCCTCGGGCCGGGGCACGACCTCGACGTCGTGGTCGCGATGGCGCTGGTTCCCGCGTACTTCTGCACGATGATGAGCGCCGCCGAGATCCAGCGACTGTTCCTGGTCCGGCGACACCAGCGGATCGTGTTCGCGAGCGTCCTCGCCGCGGTGATGACTGCGGTGTGCACGCCGGTGGCGACCGCATGGCTGGGCGCCGACGGAGCGGCAGGAGCGACCGCGGCTGCGGCGCTGGCGTGGTGGGTCGCGCTCCGTGCGCCCCACCGCGCGCCGAACCGGTCTGACGTGACTCCCGAGATGACGAACACGCGATGACCGCGATCCTGCTGATGACCGCGGCGGTCCTCTTCGTCGTCCTGCTCCTGCTCGTGCGGGTCGATCTGCTGCTCCCGATCGGGCTCGCGGTGACCGCGCTCGTACCGATCGGCTGGACTGGTCTTCCCGAAGTAGTCACCGTCGGCAGTCCCGGAGCGGTCGTCGTGCTCGTGTGGGCGGTGCGGGGCGGGCCGCGGCAGTCCGGCGTCCCGAAGCTCGTGGTGGTCCTGGCCCTGGCGTTGCTCGTGTGGCTGACGGTCGGGGCCATCACGAGCATCTCACTCGTCCGGTCCGCCGGATGGAGCACCTCGCTCGTCGTGCTCGTGCTCGTACCGCTCCTCAGCAGGTCGCTCTCCGAACGGGAGGTCCGGAGGACCACGACGACCTGGATCGTGCTGGTCGTCGGACTCACGGGGTTCGGCGTCGTGGAACGGTTGCTCGAGTCGAATCCCCTCTACGGCACCCTGTTCCTGAGCGGCGAGTACCCGATCCTCCAGCACTGGAGCTCCTACCGGATCACGACGACGCTCGGGCACCCGCTGTCCAACTCGCTGTTCTTCGCGATCGGCGTCACCCTGGCGCTCGGGCGCTACGTCCACGAGGGAAGCCGTCGATCGCTCTTGGGAGCCGCGTTCGGACTGGTCGGTCTGCTGCTCACGGTGAGCCGAGGCGGACTCATCGCCGTTGCCGTGGGGGCTGCGGTGGTCCTGTCGGCGCCGTCGACCCGTGAGGACGTCGGAAGAAGCGGACACGGTACGTCACGTCGTCGTGCCCTGGGCCTCCTCACCCTCGTGGCGGGCGGCCTGATGATCCTCGCGAGCCCCGAGTTCCAGGAGCGTCAGCAATCGTGGAGCGGCATCGCTTCTGCGCAACAGCGTGGTGAGATCGGACCGGTCGTCCTCCGCGCCGCGGCGTCGATGCACTGGCTCGGGTCCGGACCCGGCACGTCCAACGGTCTCCTCCAGGCCCTCGGGACGCCGGAGATCGTCGAGAACTCCTACTACCAACTGCTCCTGAGCCTCGGTCTTCCGGGACTGTCGCTGTTCGTCGGGCTCATCGCGACCGTTCTCTGCCTGGGACTGCAACGTCGTGCCGGGGCCGCCGTCGGCGCCCTCGCCGCGCTCTGTGTCGCCGTCGGTGGCTTCAACTGGATCGAGGCCGACAGGCCGTCGATGCTCTACCTCGGGCTCCTCGCGGCCATGGCGATCTCAGGACGACCAACGGCCGTCGGAAGTGCGGACGGCACGGGCTACGCGGCGGAGAAGGTGGAGCCGATGAAGGCGAAGAGCAGGGTGATCAGGGGGAGCGAGCCCTGCACGAACGCCGAGTTGAGGTAGCGGCGGCCCGTGCCGGCGAGGACGACCGCGGCGCCGAGCATGCTCGCGGTCGAGAACACGACGAGCGTCCAGCCCGTCGCACCGTTGCCCGCGAGGACCAGGACGACACCGAGGATCGCCCCGATCGCGAGGAACAGGTTGTAGAAGCCCTGGTTGAACGCGAGGGAGCGGGTGGCCAGCGCTTCGGACTCCGAGGCGAGACCGAAGATCCGGCGGACACGCGGACTGGTCCACGCCACGGACTCGAGGAAGAAGATGTACACGTGCACGAGGCCCGCGAGGACCGCACACACACCCGAGATCACGAGCAGGACCGACATGGTCCCCATTCTCGCAGCCCCTGGGTGGTGCTCAGGTCCCGCCCAGGGACGGCGCCGACCCGGGTCCGTCACACCAGTGCTCGTCGACCGGGTGCGCGGATAGGCTCGGGACATGAGTGCCGACGAGTCCACGCCCGTCCACGACGATGCGGTCGCCGAGCTGGCGAGCATCCGGCAGAGCATCGACAACATCGACGCCGCCGTGATCCACATGCTCGCCGAGCGCTTCAAGTACACCCAGCGCGTCGGCTACCTGAAGGCCGCGGCGGGCATGCCCGCGGCCGACCCCGGTCGTGAGCAGGTCCAGGTCGCCCGCCTGCGTCAGCTCGCGGCGGAGTCGCACCTCGACCCGGCGTTCGCGGAGAAGTTCCTGAACTTCATCGTCGCCGAGGTCATCCACCACCACGAGCGCATCGCCGGTGGTGCCGAGTGAATGCCGCGCTGGACGACCTGCACCTGCTCGTCGGGTCCTACACGGCCACCGGCGGCGGGAACGCCACCGGCATCTCGGTCGTGCACGGCACCACCGCGCACACCGCCGCGGTGATGGACGACCCGTCGTTCCTCGCCGCCTCGGGCGACCGGGTCTACGCAGTGTCCGAGGTGGCCGACGGCAGCGTCTCCGCCTTCCGGTACGCCGGGGGCACGCTCGAGCACCGCTGGGACGCCGACGCCGGCGGCGACGCCCCGTGCCACGTGCGGGTCGACCCGTCGGGTGCGCTCGTCGTCGCGAACTACGTGTCCGGCACCGTGACCGCGGTCTCGCTGGAGGCCGCCGAGTCGCACGCCGCGTCGGTCACGGCGAGCGACGCCGTCGTCGGCACGCACGGGAGCGGCGACCGCGTGGTCGTCCCCGAGGCCGCGATCGTCACGGGCGTGCTGCCCGACGTCGAGGGGCCCGTCGAGGACCGGCAGGAGGGGCCGCACGCGCACCAGTCGATCGCGACGCCCGACGGCACCGTGCTCGTCGCGGACCTCGGCGGCGACGCCCTCCACGAGTTCCGTGTGACCGCCGCACCCGCGATCGACCTCGTCCGCGTACACCACCTCGCACCGGGGGTCGGACCGCGGCACATGGTGTGGCTCGGTGCCGGTGGCGGCGACGGTGCCGGTGCCGGGGCCGACCTGGTCGTCGCCGGCGAGCTCGACGGGCGCGTGCACCGCCTGCGTCGCGACGACTCCGGGACGCTCCGCCCGATCGCCTCCGTGGCGGCCTTCGCGGGCCCGGTGGGGGAGTCCCTCCTCAGCCACGTCGAGGTCGACGCGGCCGGCCGGGTCGTGGTCGCCGTCCGGGGCCGGGACGTCATCGTGGTGCTCGACACCGCGGACGACGGGCTCGCGGTCGTCGGGTCGGCGTCGTGCGGCGGGACGTGGCCGCGGCACTTCGCGCAGGTGCCTGGGTACCTGCTCGTCGCGAACCAGATGTCGGACGCGATCGCCGTCCTGCCCGTGGGTGACGACGGCGTGCCCGGTGCGGCGGTGACGCAGATCGCCGTCGGGACGCCGACGTGCATCGTCCCGGTGCCGACTCCCGCGCGCTCGTGACCGCCGGGTCGTCGACGTCGGCATCGCTCGCGGCGGGGTACCGACTCGTCGTCGGGCCGCCGCCGCTCGACGACTACCTGCGGCTTCGACGGGACTCGGGACTGTCGCCGAAGACGACCGAGCAGGGCGCCGGTGCGGTCGCGGGCAGCTGGTCCGCGGTGCACGTCGTGGACGCCGAGGGGGTCCCCGTCGCGATGGGCCGGGTCATCGGGGACGGCGGCTGGTACTTCCACATCGCCGACATCGCGACCGACCCGGGCCACCAGCGCCGCGGCCTCGGGAGGGCGGTCGTCGAGTGGCTGGTCGCGGACATCCGGTCGCGCGCGCCGGAAGGGGCGTACGTCACGCTCGTGGGGGACCCGCCCGGGCAGCGGCTGTACCGGTCGCTCGGGTTCGAGGACGTCGCGCCGAGCCTGGGGATGGCGTTGCCGCTGCGTTGACGCGGGACCCGGGTCCGCTGCAGCGGTTCCGGCGCAGCGGCTCAGCTCCGGCGCAGCGGTTCCGGGAGGGCGGTCAGCCGTGGACGACGTTGGCGAAGGGGCGACCCTCGGCCAGCGCGGCCACCTGCCGGCGCACGAGCTCGAGGGTCCGCGGCACGCTGAGGTCCGTGTTCCCGCCGACGTGCGGGGTCAGCACGGTGTTCGGCGTCGTCCACAGCGGGTGCCCGGCCGGGAGCGGCTCGGGGTCGGTGACGTCGAGCGCCGCCGACAGCCGACCGCGCCGGAGTTCCGCCACCAGGGCGTCGGTGTCGACGACCCGTCCGCGGGCGACGTTCACCACGAGGGCGCCGTCCGGCAGGGCGGCGAGCAGGTCGGCGTCGACGAGGTGTTCGGTCTCCTCGGTGAGCGGGGTGATGAGCACGAGGACGTCCGTGTCCGCCGCCAGGGTCGGCAGGTCGCCGAACGCGTGCACGTGCCGGCCGTCCTGGCTGCGGGCGGTCCGCGCGACCACCGTGACGTCGCAGCGCATGGCCTCGCACCGCGTGGCGATCGCGGCTCCGATCGCGCCGTACCCGACGATCGTCACCCGACGATCGGCGAGCGACCGCGTGGTGCGGACGTCCCACACCCCGGCGGCGCGGTCGGCCTGGAACGTGTGGATCTCGCGGAGCGAGGTCAGCGCCAGACCGACCGCGAGCTCGGCGGTCTCGTCGTCGTGGATGCCGCGGCCGTTCGCGACCTGCGCGTGCGCCGGAGCGTGCGGGAGTGCGTGCTCGTACCCGGCGCTCGGCAGCTGCAGGAGCCGTAGGTTCGGCAGGTCGTGCACGTACTCCCAGCGGTGTCGGCCCGCGAAGTAGAACGGCAGCAGCGTGATCGCCACGTCGTCCGGTCGGGCGTACGGGCCTTCGACGTCCCAGACGTCGAGCTCGACGCCGTCCGGCACGGGGCCGAAGCGGTCGACGAGCTCGACGAAGGGCAGGGTGACGATCGGCATGCGGTCGGTGCCTTCCTGCGGTGCCGGCGCTCGGGGCGGTCGGCGTCAGCTGTCGGTGCGCGGCGAGAACGAGCCGTGGTCGTCGAGCGGCCCGCGCCCGACGTAGCCCTCGGTGACGTCCTCGACGATGACGTCGCCGAAGCGCGCCGGGAGCGTGGCGGCGTGCGTGCCGCGCAGCTCCTCGATCGACGCCTCGAACGCGCCCTGCACCTCGAGCGTGCCCGACGAGGCGTCGGTCACGCCGATGCGCAGCACCGGGAAGCCGCGGCCGTCGCACAGGCCCTGGAACCGCACGTCGTCCTCGCGCCGGACGGTCACGATGACGCGGCCGGTCGACTCGGAGAACAGCGCGGTCGCCGTGTCCACGCCGTCGCGCTCCTCGAGCTCGTCGAGGACCACCCGGGCGCCGATGCCGAAGCGCAGGACCGACTCGGCGAGGGACTGGCCGAGGCCGCCGTCCGCCAGGTCGTGGGCGCTCGTGAGCAGCTGCTCGCCGGACGCCGCGTGCAGCAGGTCCGCCAGGGCCTTCTCCTGCGCGAGGTCGACCGCCGGCGGACGACCGCCGAGGTGCCCGTGCACGGTGCCGGCCCACGCCGACCCGTCGAGCTCGAGGCTCGTCGTGCCGAGCAGGTACACGTTGTGGCCGTCGTCCTGCCAACCCGAGGGCACGCGCAGCGCGACGTCGTCGATGATCCCGAGCACGCCGACGACGGGCGTCGGGTGGATCGGGGTCGTGCCGGTCTGGTTGTAGAAGGACACGTTGCCGCCCGTCACCGGGATGCCGAGCTCCATGCAGCCGTCCGCGAGGCCCTCCACGGCCTCGGAGAACTGCCACATGACCTCGGGGTTCTCCGGCGAGCCGAAGTTCAGGCAGTCGGTGACCGCGGCGGGGACCGCACCGGTGACGGCGACGTTCCGGTACGCCTCGGCCAGGGCCAGCCGGGCGCCCTGCTTCGGGTCGAGCTGGCAGTAGCGGCCGTTCGCATCGGTCGCGACGGTGACGCCGAGGCCGGTCTCCTCGTCGACGCGGATCATGCCGCCGTCGTCGGGGAAGGACAGCGCCGTGTTGCCGAGCACGTAGGTGTCGTACTGGTTCGTCACCCAGTTCTTCGACGCGAGGTTCGGCGAGCCGAGCAGCTGCAGGAACTGCGCCTTGAGTGCCGGGCCCGTCTCCGGGCGCTCGAGCGACTCGGCGCCGTCGGCCTGCAGGGCGTCGATCCACGTCGGGTAGGCGACCGGGCGGTCGTAGACCGGGCCGTCGACGGCGACGGTGCGCGGGTCGACGTTGACGATCTCCTGGCCCTGCCAGTCGATGACCAGACGGCCGGTGCCGGTGACCTCGCCGAGCACGCTCGTCTCGACCTCCCACTTGCCGACCACCGCGAGGAACGCGTCGAGCTTCTCGGGGCGGACGACCGCCATCATGCGCTCCTGGCTCTCCGACATGAGGATCTCCTCCGCCGTGAGCGTGGGGTCGCGCAGCAGGACGTCGTCGAGCGAGATGTGCATGCCGCCGTCGCCGTTGCTCGCGAGCTCGCTCGTCGCGCAGGAGATGCCCGCGGCGCCGAGGTCCTGGATGCCCTCGACCAGGTCCTCCCGGAACAGCTCGAGGCAGCACTCGATGAGGACCTTCTCGGCGAACGGGTCCCCGACCTGGACGGCCGGGCGCTTGGTCGGGCCGCCCTCGGTGAAGGTGTCGGACGCCAGGATCGACGCCCCGCCGATGCCGTCGCCACCCGTGCGGGCGCCGAAGAGCACGACCTTGTTGCCGGTGCCGGAGGCGTTGGCGAGGTGCAGGTCCTCGTGGCGCAGGACGCCGACCGCGAGGGCGTTGACCAGCGGGTTGCCCTGGTACACCGGGTCGAAGTAGGTCTCGCCGCCGATGTTCGGCAGGCCGAGGCAGTTGCCGTAGAACGAGATGCCGCCGACGACGCCGTGCACGACGCGCTGCGTGTCCTCGTGGTCGATCGCGCCGAAGCGGAGCTGGTCCATCACGGCGACCGGACGGGCGCCCATCGAGATGATGTCGCGGACGATCCCGCCGACACCGGTCGCGGCGCCCTGGTAGGGCTCGACGTAGGACGGGTGGTTGTGCGACTCGACCTTGAAGGTCACCGCCCAGCCGTTGCCGACGTCGACGACACCGGCGTTCTCGCCCATGCCGACCATGAGGTTCTTCGTCATCTCCGGCGTCACCTTCTTGCCGAACTGCCGGAGGTAGTTCTTGCTCGACTTGTACGAGCAGTGCTCGGACCACATCACGGAGTACATGGCGAGCTCGCCCGAGGTGGGGCGGCGACCGAGGATCTCGCGGATCTTCGCGTACTCGTCCGCCTTGAGCCCGAGCGCCTCGTACGGCTGCTCCTTGTCGGGCGTGGCGGCGGCGTCCTGGACGGTGTCGGGCTTCGGGCGAACGGAGGTCGTCACGGTGGTGTTGTTCCCTGTCACTTGACGAGCGTCGACTCGATCACGGAGGTGAAGAAGGTGAGGCCGTCCGTGCCGGAGGCCATGGCGGCGGGGGTGTCCGGGCCGAAGCCCGCCTCCGTCGCGTGCTCGGGGTGCGGCATGAGCCCGACGACGTTGCCGCGCTCGTTCGAGACGCCGGCGATGTCGTCGATCGATCCGTTCGGGTTCACGCCCACGTAGCGGAACACCACCTGGCCGTTGTCCTCGATGCGCTTGATCTCGTCGGCGTCGGCCACGAAGCGTCCGTCGGCGTTCTTGAGCGGGATCGTGATCTCCTGCCCGGCGCTGAACCCGGAGGTCCATGCGGTACCGGCGGTCTCGACGCGGAGCTTCTGGTCGCGACGGATGAACTGCTGGTGCGCGTTCCGGGTGTGCGCACCGGGCACCAGGCGTGCCTCGGCGAGCATCTGGAAGCCGTTGCAGATGCCGAGCACGGGCATGCCCTTGCCGGCGGCGTCGATGACCTCGGCCATGATCGGGGCCTTCGCCGCGATCGCCCCGGCGCGGAGGTAGTCGCCGTAGGAGAACCCGCCGGGGAGCACGATCGCGTCGACGCCCTGCAGGTCGTGGTCGCCGTGCCAGAGGGCGACGGGCTGGGCGCCGGCCAGACGGACGGCGCGCTGGGCGTCGCGGTCGTCGAGCGAGCCCGGGAACGTGATGACGCCGATCCGCATCGCGGTCACGCGCCCTCGACCGTCACGGACACGACGTCCTCGATGACGGCGTTCGAGAATACGTCGGCCGCGATCTCGCGGACCTCGGCCAGCTTCGCGTCGTCGACAGGGCCGTCGACGGTCACCTCGAAGCGCTTGCCGATGCGGACGTTGGTCAGGTCGGCCTTGCCGAGACGGGCGAGCGCGTTGCCCACCGCCTTGCCCTGCGGGTCGAGGATCTCGGCCTTGGGCATGACCTCGACGACGATCGTTGGCACGTGTTCACTCCAGCACTTCGGGGATGGGTGGGACGCGACCAGTCTAGGTGGCGCGCACGGCGCGCCGGGCCGGTTGTGGAGAAGTGGTCGAAGGCGTACATTCCATTTGGAATAGTCGGAGCAGAAGACCGGACTGGAGGCGCGGATGACGTCGCTCACGCCTCTCGCGTACGCCGCGCTCGGTCTGCTGGCCGAGGCTCCGATGCACCCCTACGAGATGTTCCAGCTCATGCTGCGACGGCGTGAGGACGAGAACGTCAAGGTCCGTCCGGGCACGCTGTACCACCAGATCGGCCGCCTGGTCGACCTCGGGTACGCCGAACAGCTCGGCACCGCGCGCGAGGGCAACCGTCCCGAACGCACGACCTACGCCATCACCGACGCCGGTCGCGACGCGCTCCTGACCGGGCTGCGGCGCATGGTCGCGGAGCCCGCCGACGAGTACCCCGAGTTCCACCTAGCGGTCTCGCACGTCGACAACCTCAGCGACCAGGACGCCGTCGCGGCCCTCCGCGCCCGCACCGAGGCGATCCGCGCACGACTGGAGCAGTACGACGAAGCCGCCACGGGCCTCCAGGCCAAGGGGTTGGCGCCTCGGTACTGGCTGGACGTGTCGTACGTCCGTGCCATGCTCGCCGCGCAACTCGAGTGGCTCACCGCGACCGCGGACCGCATCGAGCGTGGGGACGTCCCCTGGGACGGCCCGGCGCTCCCCACCGACACCGAACCGACCAGCACGAGCAAGGACCCCACTCGATGACCACCGCACCCTCCACCGACCTGCAGCACGGGAAGAAGCCGTGGCCCGCGCTCTGGGCGCTCGTCGTCGGCTTCTTCATGATCCTCGTCGACTCGACCATCGTGTCGGTCGCCACCCCGACGATCGCCCAGGCCCTCGACGCCGACATCAACGCCGTCATCTGGGTGACGAGCGCCTACCTGCTGGCGTACGCCGTGCCGCTGCTCATCACGGGCCGTCTCGGTGACCGCTTCGGCCCGAAGGTGCTGTACCAAGCCGGACTCGTCGTCTTCACGCTCGCGAGCCTGTGGTGCGGGCTCGCCGGGTCGATCGAGGTGCTCATCGTCGCCCGCGTCGTGCAGGGTCTCGGCGCCGCGATGATGACGCCGCAGACCATGGCGGTCATCACCCGGATCTTCCCGCCGCAGAACCGCGGTGCCGCGATGGGCCTCTGGGGCGCCGTCGCCGGTGTCGCCTCGCTCGTCGGTCCGATCGTCGGCGGGCTGCTCGTCGACGGGTTCGGCTGGGAGTGGATCTTCTTCGTGAACGTCCCCGTCGGCATCGTCGCGTTCGTCCTCGCGCAGCGCTTCGTGCCGCAGTTCGAGCGCAACGGACACCGCTTCGACTACCTCGGCATCGTGCTCTCGGCCGTCGGCATGTTCCTGCTCGTGTTCGGCATCCAGGAGGGCGAGACCTACGACTGGGGCACCATCACCGGTCCGATCTCGGTCTGGTCGCTCATCGTGACCGGCATCGTCGTGCTCGCCGCGTTCGTCGTCTGGCAGGGCGTGCAGAAGGGCGAGCCGCTGCTGCCGCTCGGGCTGTTCAAGGACCGCAACTTCACGCTCGCGAACATCGCCATCACCGCCGTCGGCGTCGCGATCTCGTCGTTCGCGCTGCCGATCATGCTCTGGGCGCAGGACGTGCTGCGCTTCAGCCCGACCCAGGCCGCCCTGCTGCTCGTGCCGCAGGCGGTCATCTCCGCGGGACTCGCGCCGTACGTCGGCAAGAACCTGAACAAGTGGAACCCGCGGTGGGTCGGCTCGTTCGGTCTCGCGTGCTTCTCGGGTGCGCTGTTCTGGTTCGGGTCGCTCCTCTGGTCGGGTGCCGACTGGGGCTGGACGCTCCTGCCGAGTGCGCTCCTCGGGCTCGCGAACGCCTGCATGTGGGGACCGCTCTCGGTCTCCGCGACGCGCAACCTGCCGCCGGCGCTCGCCGGTGCGGGGTCGGGCGTCTACAACACCACGCGGCAGATCGGCGCCGTGCTCGGTTCGGCCGGCATCGCCGCGCTGATCGAGGCCCGGATCACGGCGGAGTTCCCGTCCGGTGTGGGCTCCACCTCCGGCGGTGGCGCGGAGCAGCAGGTCGGGGCACTGCCCGCGTTCCTGCAGCAGCCGTTCGCCACGGCCATGGGGCAGTCGCTCGTGCTGCCGGCCGTCGTGCTCGTCGCGGCGATCGTGGCGGCGCTGTTCCTGGCGAAGCCGAAGCAGACCGCGGCATGGGGCTCGGGTGCCCCGGCGGGGCGGGCGCCCGGGCGTGCGAGAGCCGGCGAGCGAGGCGCGTGGGG